>NZ_JBEPTK010000012.1 GCF_040549485.1 Constrictibacter sp. MBR-5 | reverse complement strand
CCGGGGCGGCGGGCCGGGGGCGGGGGGCGGGGGGGTTTGGGGGGGGGGGGGTGGGGGGGGGGGGGGGGCCCCCCCCCCCCCCCCGCCCCCCCCGGGGGGGGCCCCCCCCCCCCCCGCCCCCAGAAGGGGTTACTTCAGCGGCTTCAGTGGCGGTTCGGTGCCGTCGGGGATGCCGGCTTCGACGGTGTTCAGGATCATCGAGACGGTGGCGTAGAAGCCGGTGACGGCGACGAGGTCAGCGATCTGCTGCTCGGTGAACTGGGCCTTCAGCTTCTCGAAGGTGGCGTCGCCGACGCGGCGGTTCTCCATCATCTCGGTGCAGAAGTCGTAGACGGCCTCCTCGTCGGGCTGCATGGCGCTCGGGCGCTTGCCGACCTTGATGTCGTCGGCGATGGACTGGGCGAGGCCGGCGCGGACGGCCAGCGGCTCGTGCGCCCACCACTCGAACTGGGCGGTCCACCAGCGCGCCTGGATCAGGATGGCGAGCTCGTTCAGGCGCAGCGGCACCGAGGTGTCGAAGCGGATGTATTCGGCGAGGCCGCGCCAGCGCATGGCGAGTTCGGGGCTGCGCAGCAGGAAGTTGTAGGGGCCGGGGAACTGGCCGCTCTGCGCCATGTAGCGGCCGCCGGGACCGTCGGCTTTCTTGGCGCCGGCGAGGATGGCCTCGGCCGCCGTCTTCTGGGCGTCGGACATCTGGTCGGGGGAAAGCTGCGCGAAGCGCGGCGGCTTGGTCTCGGACATAGGGGTGCTCCTGGATAGTGTCGGGGCGCCGGCCTCCGGCCCTCAGCCGACGCCGAGGGTGCCGCGGAGGTCGGCGAGGATCTGGTCGCGGGTGCGGGTCTGCCAGCGCTTGCGCTGGCCGATGGGCGTGTTCTCGACCTCCGGATAGACCTTCATCGCGCAGAAGACCGGGCCGGGCTTCGCCAGGATGTCGGGGACGGCCCTGGTCAGGTCGTCGATCTCGGTGAAGGCGTGCGCCGCCGGATAGCCGCAGCCGCGGGCGATGGCGGCATAGTCGACGTTCTTCGCGTTCGGCACGGGCTGGCCGCCGGTGGTGGCGTAGCACTCGTTGTCGAGCATGAAGTGGTAGAAATTCTTCGGCGCGAGTTCCGCGATCGTCGTCAGGATGCCGAGGCTCATCAGCAGGTCGCCCTCGGAATCGAACAGGATGATCTTGCGGTCGGGCTGGGCGAGGGCGAGGCCGAAGGCGAAGCCGGCATGGCCGCCCATGGCCGGGTCGCCGAGGGCCGCGTCGTATTTCTCCATGTCGCTGATCTTCGCCCAGTGCGGCGAGCCGCGGCCGGAGATGACGATGGCGTCCTTGCGGTGCGCGGCGATGGCCTTCAGCGCGTCTGCGGTATGCATCATGGCTGGATCCTCCCCGTCAGCGGTTGAAGCCGTGAAATTCGTCGCCGACCAGGATGACCACCGGCCGCTGCGTGCGCTCCGCCTCCTCGAAGGCGACGCCGATCCGGTCGGCGTCGGCGTCGCTCTCGACCAGATAGAAGTTCAGGCGGAAGGCGTTGATGAAGGGCTCGGTATATGTGGCCACCGTGTCGGTATTGACGCCGTGGCGCGTGTAGCCGCGATAGCCCACCATCAGCACCACGGGCACGTTCAGGCCCATCAGCCAGCCGCGAATGGAATCGCCGGATTCCAGCATGCCGGTGTTCTGGATCAGGATCATCGGCTTGCGCCCGCCCGTGGCGAGGCCGGCGGCGATGGAGCAGGCGTTGCCCTCGCGCGCGACGCCGATGAGGCGCAGGCTGGGCTCGGCCTGCATCAGCAGGAAGAGCCAGTTGGTCTCGCTGTCCGGCAGCCAGACGATGTCGGTGACGCCGTGCGCCTTCATCTGCGCCAGCACCGTTTCCGGGCTCAGCGCATTCGGTGTCTCGCTCATTCCCTCGAACCTCCCCGCGACCGCGTTGCCGCGCACTGTAGCGGGCGGGCGGCGGGATGGGTAGGCGGGGGCGTTGCGGTGCGGCGCGCTTGGCTTATGGTGCCGCTTCAACTCGAAACCAGCCCAACCCCAGACGAGGAGTAAGCCGATGCTCGGCGTCATCGCGAAGATCAAGGTCAAGGACGGCCAGCAGGCGCAGTTCGAGGAAACGGCGAAGCGGCTGGTGGCCGCCGTCAACGCGAACGAGCCGGGCTGCAAGCTCTACGCCCTGCACAAGACCGACGACCCGCTGCTCTACGTCTTCATGGAGCGCTACGAGGACCAGGCGGCGGTCGACGCGCACCGCGGCTCGGACCACTTCAAGACCATCGGCCGCGAGATGGGCCAGTATATGGACGGCAAGCCGGACATCATGCGGGTGACGGAGGTCTGAGGGGGCGGTTCTTCCTGCTTCCCCGGCCGCAGCGCGCAGCGCGGAGAGCCGGGGGCCATCGTGCCGGCGCTCCGGCGGTGCCCGGGCGGATAGGTGGGCCCCGGATCGGCGCTTCGCGCCGTCCGGGGAAGCACAACAGTGTCCGCCTCACCCCAGCGTGACGATGATGTTGCCGTAGGCGTCCAGGCCGGCGGTGGCGCCGGGGGGGACGACGCAGGTGGCGTCGTATTCCTCGACGATGCAGGGGCCGGGGCGGGCGGTGCGCAGTGCGGCCCGACCGATGACCGGCGTCTCCAGCCAGCCGTGCGTTCCGCCGAACCAGCAGCTGCGGCTGCCACGCTCTTCCGCGCCGGACGCGGCGCCGCTCGGCTGCGCTCCGGCGATGCGGCGCTCGCCGGTCGCGGCCTGTCCGACGATCTGGATGCCGACCAGTTCGACGGGCTCTTCCTCGCCCGCACGATGGCCGTAGGTGCGCTCGTGCTCGGCGTGGAACGCCTCCTCCAGGGCGGCCAGCAGCGACGCGTCGATCGGCCCGTCCGGGACCGGGACCGCCAGCTCAAAGGTCTGCCCCTGATAGTGCAGGCTGGCGCGGCGCAGGACGCGCATCTGCGCGCCCGAATAGCCGTCGGCGTGGAGCTGGTCGCGTGCCTCCCGGGCCATCGCCTCCCAGATCTCGGCCAGATGCGCCACGTCCAGGCTGTGCAGCAGGCCGCGGAAGGTGCGCGAATAGTGATGCTCGACGTCGGCGTAGAGCAGGCCGAAGGCCGAGAAGACGCCGGGCGACGGTGGCACTAGGATGCGCTTCATGCCGATTGCCTCGGCCATCGCCGCGGCGAACAGCGGGCCGTTGCCGCCGAAGGCGACCAGGGTGTAGCCGCGCGGGTCGCGGCCGCGCTCGGTCGAGACGGCCTTGATGGCGCGGATCATGTTCGAGGCGGCGATCTGGTAGGCGCCGTAGGCGGCGGCCTCCAGCGACAGGCCCATCGGCGTGCCGATGCGCTCCATGAAGACGCTGCGCGCCTTGTCGGCGTCGAGGCGCACGGCGCCGCCGACGAGATATTCCGGATTGAGATAGCCCAGGATGACGTTGGCGTCGGTCACCGTCGGCTGGGTGCCGCCGATGTCGTAGCAGACCGGCCCCGGCACGGCGCCGGCGCTGTGCGGGCCGACGAGGAGCGAGCCGCCGGCGTCGATCGAGACGATCGAGCCGCCGCCGGCACCGACCTCGGCGAGGTCGATGGCCGGCACCTTCAGCGTGTAGCCGGAGCCGGTGAGCAGGCGCGAGCCGCTGAGGATGCCGCCGCCGACCTGGAACTCCGGTGCCTTGGTGACCTCGCCCGCCTCGATCAGCGACGCCTTCGCCGTGGTGCCGCCCATGTCGAAGCTGACCACGTCGGGCAGGCCGGCCGCGGCGGCCACCGCCTGGGCGCCGATGACGCCGGCGGCGGGACCGGACTCGATGATGTGCACCGGCAGGCGCGCGGCATGCTCGGCCGGCGTCAGGCCGCCGTTCGACTGCATCAGCAGGAGCGGCGCCGTCATGCCGCTCGCCTGCAGGGCGGCGGTGAGGACGGAGAGATATTGCGAGACGACCGGCAGGACGTAGGCGTTCACCACCGTGGTCGAGGTGCGCTCATACTCCTTGATCTCCGGCAGGACGTCGAAGCTGATGCAGCAGGGCAGGTCGGGCGCCTTGCGGCGGACGATGTCGCGGATGGCGATCTCGTGCGCCGGGTTGGCGAAGGAATTGATCAGGCAGATGGCGATCGCCTCGCAGCCCTCGGCCAGCAGCCGGTCGACCATCGCCTCGGCCTCGGCCGTGTCGAGCGGCCGGTCGACCTTGCCGTGGGTGTCGACGCGCTCGTCGACGGCGAGGCGGAGATAGCGCTCGACCAGCGGGGGCGGCTTGTCCCAGGCGATGTCGTAGAGGCGCGGCATGCGCAGCGTGCGGATCTCCAGCACGTCGCGGAAGCCCTTGGTGGTGATCAGGCCGGTGCGCGCGCCCTTCAGCTCCAGGATGGCGTTCGAGGCGACGGTGGTGCCGTGGCGGATCTCGGCGACGTCGCCGCCCTGGATACCGGTCTCGCCGAAGACCTGGCCGATGCCCTCGATGATGGCGCGGCCGTAGGCCCCGACCGTCGAGGACACCTTCTTGACGTGGACGGTGCCGTCCGAGCCCAGGAAGACGATGTCGGTGAAGGTGCCGCCGATGTCGACGCCGATGCGGAAGGTGGTCATCTCAGGCCTCGCCATGTGGAGGGGCGGTCAGGTCGGCGGGATCGGTCCAGAGGACGGCGGGGGCGGTCCACTCGCCGCGCCGGCCGCGCATGGCGTCGCGCAGTCTCGCCGTAGCGGGCTCGTCGATCGACCAGCCGTCGGTCACGACGACGACGCCGTAATGGCGGCGGGCGGCGTCGACGCTCAGCAGTTCGTTGCGCACGTCCTTCAGAACCTTGGCCGGCGCGCGCTCCAGCGGATCGCCCCAGCCGCCGGCGCCGGCCAGTTCGTGGCGGAAGACGTCGCCGCGCTTGATCATCATGGTGAGCTTGCCAGGGAGCTTGCGGTTCTCGGTATCGGGATTGAGGGTGTTGCGCGACGGCTGGCCGGGATGGCCGCCATAGAGGCCGTAGGGCTGGAACGCCTGGCGGTCGGCGCGCACCTGGAGGACGGCTTCCTTTTCCAGGAAGCGGTACTCCCGGCGGTAGGGGGCGCCGCCGCGGAACTTGCCGGGTCCGGCGCGGTCGGCGACGAACTCGTAGGCCAGGATCTGCAGCGGCTGCTCAGCCTCGGTCACCTCGATCGACTGCGAGGCCATGTTGGCGAACATGTTGGAGTTGCCGTCGAGCCCGTCCGCCCACGGCCGCCCGCCCCAGGTGCCGCAGGTGAAGTCGACATAGATGTAGGGCTTGCGCGCGTCGTCGTAGCCGCCGATCGAGATGCCGGTGTTGCCGCCGTCGGACGCCGCGAAGACCTTGTCGGGCAGCATCATGGCGAGCGCCCCGAAGGCGCAGTCGACCATGCGGAAGCCGGTCAGGCCGCGCGCCGCGCATGCGGCCGGCAGCACGCCGTTGGCGATGGTGCCGGGCGGCGCCACCACGTCGATGACGCGGAAGACGCCCTCGTTGTTCGGGATGCCGGCCGGCAGGACGGAGCGGATCGCGGCGTAGCTGGCGGCTTTGGTATAGGAGAGGGTGTTGTTGATGGCACCCTTGACCTGCGGCGCAGTGCCGGTCCAGTCGACGACCATGCGGTCGCCCTGCTTGCGCATGGTGACGAACAGGCGGATCGGCACGCCGTAGTCGACGCCGTCGTCGTCGATCCAGTCCTCGAAACTGTACTCGCCGTCGGGCAGGTCGGCGACCGCGGCGCGCGTCAGGCGCTCCGCATAGTCGATCACCTCCTGCATGTATTCGTGCACCTGCTCGGCGCCGTGCCGCTCGACCAGCTCGAGCAGCTGCTTCTCGGCGATGTGGCAGGCGGCGAGCTGGGCGCGCAGGTCGCCGAGCACCTTGGCCGGCAGGCGGACGTTGCGGTCGATCATCAGGAACAGCGTCTCGTTGCGGCGGCCGCGCTCGTAGAGCTTGAGCGGCGGGATGCGCAGGCCTTCCTGATAGATCTCGGTGGAATCCGAGGCGTTCGAGCCGGCGACGCGGCCGCCGACGTCGGTGTGGTGGCAGATCGTGGCGGCGAAGGCGACGCGCCGGCCCCGGTGATAGATCGGCTTGAAGATGAAGATGTCGGGCAGGTGCATGCCGCCCTCGAACGGGTCGTTCATCGCGAAGATGTCGCCCTCGTGGATGTCGCCCTCGTAGCGCTTCATCACCGCGGCGAGCGCCGTCGGGATCGAGCCGAGATGGCCCGGCAGGGTCAGGCCCTGGGCGACCAGCCGGCCGTCGGCGTCGGCCAGCGCGGTCGAGAAGTCCATGTTGTCCTTGAGCACGCCGGAATAGGTCGTGCGGACGATGGTCAGCGCCATCTCGTCGGCGATCGAGAAGATCGCGTTCTTGAAGAGTTCGAACGCGATGGGATCGCGGGCCATGAAACACCTCTTGCAAGCGCCGGAACGCGCAGCGCAAGGTCGCGCACCGGCTCGTGGAGAGCAAGCCGGCAGCAAGCGCCGTGCCATGGGCTCCGCTTCCCGGGGCGGCCCCGCATCGGCGGCGATCCGTGCGGCCGGCGGCATGCATCTTGCTGCCACGGCGCCAGGAGCGGTCACCGGCCGGCCAGACGGCCGGGGCCTCGGGAGACTTGGCTGGGGAGCACGAGCATGAGGACACTGGGTCTGACGATCGCCGCCGGCATGGTCGCGGCGATGACCGTGGCAGCGGGTGCCGCCGACCTGCCGAAGCTGCACGTGAAGGCGATCGGCCTGAACGGGAACACCGTCGCCTCGGAGCGCGACGAGGTGCCGTTCTGGACCAAGACGATCCCGGAAGCCTCGGGCGGCAAGATCACCGCGGACATCGTCCCGGTCGACCGCGCCGGCATCAAGGACTTCCAGATGATGCGGATGAGCAAGCTGGGTGTCACCGACTTCGGCGCCGGCGACATCAGCAAGATGGCGGGCGAGGACCCGGTGTTCGAGGGCTGCGACCTGGCCGGCCTGACCCTGACGCCGGAGGCGGCGCGGGCGGCGTGCGAGGCGTGGAAGCCGACCATGGCGCGCGTCATGGAGCAGAAATTCGCGACCAGGCTGCTCGCCGTCGGCGCCAACCCGCCGCAGGTCTTCTGGTGCCGCGAGCCGATCTCCGGCCTCGCCGACCTGAAGGGCAAGAAGGTCCGCGTCTTCAACAAGACGATGAACGACTTCATCACCGCGGTCGGCGGCACCACCGTTTCGATGGCGTTCGCCGAGGTCGTGCCGGCGCTGCAGCGCGGCGTCGTCGACTGCGCCGTCACCGGCTCGCTCAGCGGCAACACGGCGGGCTGGGCCGAAGTGTCCTCGCACCTCTACCCGCTGTCGCTCGGCTGGAGCGTCAACTATCAGGCGGTCGGCGACGAGTCCTGGAACAAGTTCCCGCCGGAGGTGAAGGCCTTCTTCGAGACGCAGTTCGACACGTTCGAAGACAAGATGTGGGAGACGGTGGCCAAGGCGACCGAGGAGGGCGAGAGCTGCAACTTCGACAAGGAGCCCTGCACCCTCGGCAAGAAGGTCAAGATGACGCGTGTCCCCGTCTCCGACGAGGACCAGACGCTGCGCGCCAAGCTGATGCAGGACGTCGTGCTGCTGAACTGGGGCAAGCGCTGCGGCAAGGCGTGCGCCGAGGAGTGGAACGCGACGGTCGGCAAGGTCGTCGACCTGCAGATCCCCGTCGACAAGATCTGAGCCGGCGATGGCGGAGCGGGGACGCGGCGTGCCCTGGAGCCTGCGCCTCGCCGAGCGCGCGTCGCTCGCCGGGGTCTGGTTCGGCGGGGCGCTGGTCATCCTCGCCGCCTTCCTGATCGGCTACGACGTGATCGTCCGCAAGCTGTTCAACGTCACGGTCGGCGGGGCGGACGAACTGTCGGGCTACGCCCTGGCGATCGGCACCACGTGGTCGCTGGGCTTCACGCTGCTGCACCGGGCGCACATCCGCATCGACTCGCTCTACATCCACTTCCCGCGGCCGATGCGGGCGGCGCTCGATATCCTCGGCCTAGCCGGCTTCGTCGCGGTGTTCGGCCTCGTCGCCTGGTACGGCTGGGGGATGGTCGCCGACACGGCGGCGATGGGTGCGCGCTCGATGTCGCCGCTCAGCACGCCGCTGATCATTCCGCAGTCGCTCTGGTTCGCGGGGCTCGTGCTGTTCCTGGCGGTGGCGGCGCTGCTGCTGCTGCACGCGGTGCTGGCGCTGCTGCGCGGCGACCTGGCGACGGTCCAGACGATCGCCGGCTCGCGCAGCATCAAGGAAGAGATCGCCGACGAACTGCCGCCGGGCCATGAGGACGGCGGAGAAGGGGCGAGGCGCACCGCATGATCGGTTCCGCGACGGCGATCCTCGTCGTCCTCCTGGCGCTCGGCCTGCCGGTGGCGGCGGCGCTGGGCATCCTCGCGCTGGCCCTCGGCGACGTCTACGCCTTCCTGCCGGTGTCGCGGGCGATCGGCGAGATCGCCTGGTCGGCCTCGACCGACTTCATCCTGGTCGCCATCCCGCTGTTCATCCTGCTGGGCGAGGTGCTGCTGCGCTCGGGTATCGCCGAGCGGATGTATGCCGCGCTGACGCACTGGGTGTCGTGGCTGCCGGGCGGCCTCATGCATTCCAACATCGCCGCCTGCGCCATGTTCGCCGCGACCTCGGGCTCCAGCGTCGCGACGGCGGCCACGATCGGCACGGTGGCGCTCGACGAGGTCGATAAGCACGGCTACGACGAGCGCCTGTTCCTCGGCACCCTGGCGGCCGGCGGAACGCTGGGCATCCTGATCCCGCCGTCGATCAACATGATCGTCTACGGCGTACTGACCGAGACCTCGATCCCGCAGCTCTATCTGGCCGGCATCCTGCCCGGCCTGCTCCTGGCGCTGATGTTCACGGGGATGGTGGCGCTGATCTGCAGGCTGCAGCCGCACAAGGGCGGCCGGCCGGTGGCGACCAGCTGGAGCGCGCGCTGGCGCAGCCTGCCGGACCTCGTGCCGCCGCTGCTGATCTTCGCGGTGATCATCGGCTCGATCTATGCCGGCCTCGCCACGGCGACGGAATCGGCCGCACTCGGCGTGATCGCCGCCTTCGCCCTGGCGGCGTGGCGGCGGCGCATCTCGCTCGCCATGCTGCGCCGGGTGGTCGAGGGCACGATGCGCACCACCGGCATGGTGATGGCGATCCTGATCGTCGCCTATTTCCTGAACTTCGTGATCACGGCGATCGGCCTCGCCGACGCGGTGACGGGGCTGGTCGGCGACGTCGGGCTGACGCCCTACCAGACGCTGGCGGCGGTCATCGTCTTCTACCTGGTGCTCGGCATGTTCATGGAGACGCTGTCCATGATGGTGGCGACGGTGCCGATCATGACGCCGGTCGTCATGGCCGCCGGCTTCGACCCCGTCTGGTTCGGCGTGCTGATCATGCTGCTGCTGGAGACGGCGATGATCACCCCGCCGGTCGGCATCAACCTGTTCGTCGTCCAGGGCCTGCGCCCGCACGGCCAGCTACACGACGTGATGCTGGGGGCGGTGCCGTTCATCCTGGCGCTGGCGGCGATGATCCTGCTGCTGGTGCTCGTACCGGGCATCGCGCTGTGGATCCCGCATGGCGGGGGGTGAACGGCGCCATGCTCAGGCGATGGCAGTGAGACTTCTCAAACGCGCTCCAAGATTCCATCGAGTCCTCGATCCCAATAGGGGTGTCGCCCAAACCGCTCCGTGAGCCAGTCGATCAAGACTCTCACCTTTGGGGCCAGCTCGCGCGAGCTCGGGTAGAGTGCCCAGAGCGTCTGTGTCGAGACGAGCGGGTATTCGGGCAGGGCTGGTACAAGCGCGCCGGATCGAAGCTCGTCCGCGGCGCACCAGGTCGCCATCAGAGCGACGCCGAGCCCCGCGCAAGCTGCGTCGCGCACGGCCCCGCCGTCGTTGATCCGCAGGCCCGGCGTAATGCGCCGCTCGATCAGCTCCCCACTCTTTCCTCGGAATGTCCAGAGATCGAGCGTACCGACGACGAGGCAGGCATGCTCGGCGAGGTCGTCCGGCGTGTTCGGCCGCCCTCGCCGCTCGATGTACGCGGGCGACGCAACCAGCACCCGTCGATCTGGAGCGAGTCGCCGAGCGACGAAGGACGAGTCGCCGAGTTCGGCATAGCGAACCGCCACATCGAAGGCGCCTTCGACGAGATCGACGATGTTGTCGGACATGCGCAGATCGATGGCGAGATCGGGATACCGGCTGACGAAGTCGGGCAGGCCCGGCACGATATGCATGCGCGCGAACGAGGCTGGAGCCGCGACCCGCAGCGTGCCGCGCGGCACGGCCTGCTCCCGACCGAGCGCGGCGCGGGCGGCTTCCGCTGCGAGAACAACGTGCTCTGCATGCGGCAGAAAGGCGAGGCCGTCTTCGGTCAAGGTCGTCTGCCGCGTCGTTCGATGCAGAAGCCGGGCTCCGAGCCGCTTCTCCAGCGCCGCCAACCGGGCGCTCGCGCCGGCCGGAGTGACGCCCAGGTCGCGGGCTGCGGAGCTGATGCTGCGCAGCCGGGCGATGCGGACGAACAGGCTCAAATCGTCGACGTTCATCGCGGCACTTTCAAGCCTTCGTTGAAGCTGATCCTAGTTTCGGCCAGCTACCGACGGCAATGGCGAGGAGTCAGATTGGCAGGATCCTCACGGGGCCGCTGAGCCTTGGCTCTGCCCCTCTCCATTGAAAGGGTTCGTCATGACCGTGACCATGAAGGCCATCGTGCTCAGCCGCTTTGGGGGGCCGGACGCGTTCGAGCTGCGCGAGGTACCGGTGCCGGCAGTCGGTCCGCGTCAGGTGCGGGTTCGGGTGCACGCCACTGCCGTCAACCCGCTCGACTACCAGATTCGCCGCGGCCACTATCCGGACTACGTACCGCTGCCCGCCATCATCGGCCATGACATCTCGGGTGTCGTCGAGGAGGTCGGATCGGACGTCAGCGAGTTCGCGGCCGGCGACGAGGTGTACTACACACCGAAGATATTCGGTGGTGCCGGCTCGTACGCCGAGCAGCATGTCGCCGACGTCGAACTCGTCAGCCGTAAGCCCCGGAACCTCAGCCACCTCGAGGCGGCGAGCCTGACGCTCGTGGGCGGCACGGTCTGGGAGGCGTTCGTTCAGCGCGCGCAGTTGAGCGTCGGCGAGACGATCCTCATCCATGGCGGCGCAGGGGGCGTGGGTACGATTGCGGTTCAGATCGCCAAGGCGATCGGCGCTCGGGTGATCACGACGGCGCGCGCCGGCGACCATGACTTCGTGCGCTCGCTCGGTGCCGACGACGCGATCGACTTTACCGCCGAAGACTATGTGGAAGGGGTCGCTCGCCTGACCGGCGGACAGGGCGTCGACGTCGTCTTCGACACCATCGGAGGCGATGCGCTCACCAGAAGTCCCCTGACGCTCGCCGACTTCGGGCGTGTCGTCAGTCTCGTGGACATCGCTCAGCCGCAGAACCTGGTCGAGGCCTGGGGCAAGAACGCCGCCTATCACTTCGTGTTCACCCGCCAGAACCGGGGCAAGCTCGATGCCCTCACACGACTGATCGAGCGCGGTCTGGTGAAGCCCGTGATCGGGGCGACGTTACCGCTCGCACGAATGAGCGAAGCACACGAACTGTTGGAGAACGGCACCGCGCGGGGCCTGCGCGGCAAGGTGGCGATCGACGTGACGGGCGAGACGGTTGCCTTGCCCACCGTCCAACGAACGGCTTGACGCGGCGGACGGACGTCCGGCGGTACCCTCCACCTCGGCCGTCCGTCCTCTCACGCAGGCCGCCTCCATCGTGATCAGGCAACCCCCTCGACGTCGGGATGACTCACCCCGCCGGCACGATCGAGAGGTCGTGGCCGCCAAGCTTGGCGAAGGCGCGGCTGCGGCAGGTGAGGACGATGACCTGCTGGGTGCGGCCGGCGCGGGCCAGGGCGTCGAACATCTGCTCGATGCGGCCGTCGTCGGAGAAGACCAGCGCGTCGTCCAGGACGATCGGCACCTCCTGGCCGCGCTCGCAGATGAGCGCGCCCATGGCGAGGCGGACGAGCACGGCGATCTGCTCCTGGGTGCCGACCGACAGGCGCTCGAACAGCTCCGCCTCGGGTCCGTTCCGGTGCAGGCCGGTGATGGCGAAGCCGTCGCCCAGCGCCAGTTCCGCCTGCGGGAAGACGTCGTTCAGGAACGGCCGCAGGTGGCGGCGCAGCGGGGCGTGCAGCCGGTCGCGCTGCTCCTGGTAGCAGGCCTCGATCGTCTCGCGCAGCAGCTGGAGCGTCGCGACGTGGCCGCGGTGGCGCTCGACGTCGCGGGCGGCGAGATCGCGCTCCTCGCGCAGCACCTCGGCGCGCTCGCCGAGACCGTCGCCGCCGGCGCTCTGGATCTGGCCTTCCAGGTTGGCGATCTCGCGCTCCAGCGTGCCGCGGCGTGACTCGTTGTTCTGCAGTGCCGTCTCCAGGCGCGTCACGCGGGTGGCGCGCCGCTCCAACTCCTCGGGCGACGGTGCGGCGCTGCGCTGGCCTTCCAGGGCGGCGGCCTTGGTGCCGCGCTCGGCGGTGGCGGCCGCGACGCGCGCGTCGGCGGCCTGCATCAGGCGGTCGCGGTCGGCGTCGGGCAGCACGGCGAGGTCGGCGGCGAGGCGGCCGGCGATCTCGCCCAGCGCGCCACCCAACTCGCCGCGCGCGGCACCGGTGCGCGCCAGCGTGGCGTTCTGCGCCTCGGCCGTGCCCTCCAGTGTCTGCCGGCGGCGGCGGGCGGTGTCGCGGCCGCCGCGCAGCGCCTCCTGCCGGGCGGCGAGGTCGGCGGCGGTCGGCGGCGTGTCGAGGCCGGCGGCCGCCAGCGCTTCGGCGACCAGGCTGTCGGCGCGGGCGATCTCGGTGCGCAGCTTCTCCAGTGCCGTGGCCGGCGAGCCGCCGCGCACGCCATAGGCCTCCAGTTCCGCGCGCAGGCCGGCGGCGTCGGCTTCCAGCTCGCGGCGCCGGGCGTGCGCGGCGCGCAGCTCCGCCGCCGTCGAGACGCCGGCGCCGTCGAGGAGGGCGGCCAGCCGTTCATTCAGCTGCTGCAGCTTCTGCTGTTCGGCCTTGCCGGCGCCGGCGGGCGGCGAGACGGTCACCGTGGCGATGTCGCCTATCCGGATGGTCAGCGGATCGACTGCCGCCTGGGCGGCGTCGGCGTCGAGGCGGCGTCCGGCGAATTCCACCCGGCCGGCACCCTCCGGGCCGAGGGTGACGGAAACGTGCGGCGCCGCCGCTTCCAGGCGCGCCAGAAGCCCGCCCTGCTCGCGCTCGATGGCGTCCAAGGTTGTCAGCGCCGTCGCCGTGGCGCCGTTGCCGGCCAGCGCCGCCTCGTTCGCGACCAGCCTGTCGCCGAGGGCGACGAGTGCCGCCTCGCGCCGTGCGAGGTCGTCGCGGCCGGCGGCGCGGGCGAGCGCCTCGGCCAGCCGCTGGAGATCGCGTTCCGCCACGGCGTCGCGTTCGGCTGCGGCGTCGATGGCGGCGATCTCGGCGCGGGCCGCCGCCAGGGCGTCGCGCGCCGCCCGCTCCTCGGCGTCGAGCGGTGCCAGCTTCGCCTGCAGGTCGGCCTCGCGCCGGCGGTCGGCGTCGATGCGCGCGGCGCGCTGGGTGAGGTCGGCGCGCTGCTGCG
Organism: Constrictibacter sp. MBR-5; assembly: GCF_040549485.1. Lineage (NCBI taxonomy): Bacteria > Pseudomonadati > Pseudomonadota > Alphaproteobacteria > Rhodospirillales > Allostellaceae > Constrictibacter > Constrictibacter sp. MBR-5. Next base: position 169,447 of record NZ_JBEPTK010000012.1, on the reverse strand, counting down.
TCGCCCGGTCGAGGGCCGCGCGCGCCTGCTGCTCGGCGAGTTCGAACCGGCCGAGCAGGGCGGCGGCGCTCTCGCCCTCCTTCAGGGCGGTACGCGCCGCGGCGAGGTCGCTGCGCATGCCGGCCTCGATCGCCGGGTCGGCGAGGCGGGCGCCCTCGGCGCGCTTCGCCGCGAGGTCGACGAGCTGGGCGTCGAGCACGGCGAGGCGGCGTTCGGCCTCCTCCAGCTCGCGCGCGAAGCCGGCGAGCCGCGCCTCGGCCTCATCGTAGGGGCCGCCGCGTCTGGGTTTGCCAGTGTCGGTGACCAGTTTGCTGAGCTCGTCCTTCAGCTCGGCCAGCACCTTGCGGGCGCGCTCGCCGCCGACGAGGGTGCCGACCTCCTCCTGGATCGCGGCGTTGAGGGCGTTCGCCGCGGCGTCCGACATGGCGGGCGGGTCGAAGGACTTGCCCTGGCCGACCCAGAGGATGCCGAAGGCCGCCTCGTCGACCGAGCGGCCGCCGCCGGGCGCGACGCCGAGCAACTCCCAGACCCTCTCGTCCGCCTCGCGGCCGCGGGCGATCTCGACGCCGCCGCGGGCGAGCGAGGCGGCCGGGCTCTTCACGAAGGACTTGCGCAGGACGTAGTCGGCGCCGTCGTGCTCGAAGCCCAGGGTGACGCAGACCGGCAGCGACAGGCCCTCCGTCGCGAGGCTGCGCAGGAACTCGTTCTTCGAGTTGTGGCGCTCGAACAGGCAGGCGCGCACGGCGCGGAACAGGGTCGACTTGCCGGCCTCGTTGCCGGCCGAGAGGATGTTGACGCCCGGCCCCAGCCCGTCGACGCGGGTGGCGGTGCCGAAGCGGCCGACGCCGTCGACCTCGATCGCGGTGATCCTCATGCGGGCTTCATCCGCCGATCATCCTGCCGACGCCCGAACGAAGAGCTGCACCAGCGCGTCCTCGGCGCGGCGGCGCGCATCGGCCGGCTGCGCCGCATCGTCGGCCGCCGCCTTCAGCCGCTCGGCGGCGAAGCGCAGGACGCCGCCGAAGTCGATCGCCTCCAGGTCGGCCGCCGTCGGCCGCACCAGCAGGCCGGCATCGTCGACGTCCAGGTGGAAGAGGGCGGCCGCGAGGCCGAGCAGGCAGCGGTCGAGCGCCGCCCGGCCCGCGACGGGCAGGGTGCCTTCCAGTGTGAGCCGCATGATGGCGCAGGACGGCTCCGGCAGGGCGCGCAGCCGCGCCTCCATGTCGGGCAGGTCGGCCGTCTCGGCGAGCTGCACCCGGCGGTCGACCCACTGGTGCGTGCCGACCACGTGCGGCGTGACGGTCGGCGGCGCGCCGGGGCCGGCGATGTCGACCAGCAGCGCCTGGCCCTCCTCCTGGCTGCCGGCGCGGTCCGGCTCCGGCGTGCCGGCGTACCAGAGGTGCGGGCCGATCCGCACGGTGCGGTGCCAGTCGCCGAGCGCCAGATAGGCGAGGCCAGCGCGCTCCGGCCGCGCCGGGGCGATCGGGTTCGACGCCTCGCCTTCCGTGCCGAAGCCCTGGACCGAGCCGTGGGCGAGGCCGATGCGCAAGGCACCCGGCGGCGTCTCGGCGCGGTCCATCCATTCGGTGAGGTCGCCGCCCTCGCTCTTGCGGGTGAGAGGGGCCGGCAGCAGCACCGCGTTATCGCCCAGCGGCGCCGGCTCCGGCGTCAGGTGCAGGCGGACATTGTCCGGCACGCCCGCCTCGCGCACCCGGTCCCAGACGCCCTCCGGCCGGTGCGGGTCGTGGTTGCCGGGGATCAGATGCCAGGTGACGCCGGGGAAGCGCCGCATGCGCTCCAGCGGCTCCAGCAGGGTCTTCGGCTGCGGCGATTCGGTGTCGTAGACGTCGCCCGCCACCAGCACGTGCGCCGCCCCCTCGCGCTGCGCCAGCCGGCCGACATTTTCCACCGCCGCCAGCCGCGCCAGCCGCAGCGCCGCATCCTTGTCGCCGAACTGCCGGAACGGCCGGCCGATCTGCCAGTCTGCGGTGTGGACGAAACGCATGGGGATCCGGGCGTCTGTGCGGGAGCGCCAGCCTAGCGCGCACGGCGGGCGTTGCAACCTTGTCGGGCGCAGTTGCGTCGGCTATCCGCCGACGGGTGAGAAGGTTCCGTTGGCGCGGGCCACCACCTTGTCGCCGACCATCAGGAAGCAGCTGGCGAAGCCCAGCTTGCGGCCGGCGCGGAGGTGGTCGACGCGGGCTTCGAGCCAGTCGCCGGCACGGGCGGGGGCGTGATAGTCGATCGAGAGGGAGACGGTGACGCAGCGTTGCGGCGGGTCGGAGGCGAGGGCGAGGCTGCGGCCCATGGCGATGTCCGCGAGCGCGGTCAGCAGCGCGCCGTGCGCCAGCCCCTTGCTGTTCAGGTGCGGCGTGTCTAGGCGCACCGCGACCATGACGCCGCGTACCGGGCCGTGCGGCGTGTCCGCGGCGAACGGCTTCTCCCAGATCGGCTCGAACGGTGCCAGGAAGGGGCTGGAGCGTCCCTGGGGCACGAAGCCTTCGGGGACGTCCGGCGTCCCGGCGCGATCCTCGGTCATCGGCCGAACCTCTCCGTCAATAAAACAGGCTCGGCAGCCAGAGGGCGATCTGGGGGAAGGCGATCAGCAGGCCGACCATCACGAACATCATCAGGACGAAGGGCAGGGAGCCCATGATGACGTCGTTCATGCCGCCGCGCGGGCGGATGCCCTGGACGACGTAGAGGTTCACGCCGACCGGCGGGGTGATCAGCGCCGTCTCCAGCAGCACGGTGAGGAGAATCCCGAACCAGACCGGATCGTAGCCGAGAGCGAAGACGATGGGCGCGATCAGCGGCGTCGTGGTGATCAGCATGGAGAGCGTCTCCATGAAGCAGCCGAGCACCAGATAGGCCAGGACGATCACCATCAGCGTGCCGAAGGCGCCGAGGCCCAGGCCGTCGATGAACTGGGTCATCGCCTGGGTCACGCCGAGCGCGCCGAGGACGAAGTTGAGGAAGCTGGCGGCGAGGATGATCAGCATGATCATCGCCGTGGTGCGCATCGTTCCCTCGATCGCCTGGCGCAGCATCTCGAGCGTGAGGGTGCGGTAGGCGGCGGCGAGGATCAGTGCCGCCACCACGCCTAGAGAGGCCGCCTCGGTCGGCGTGGCGAGGCCGGCATAGATCGAGCCGACGACCACCAGAAAGATGCCGAGCGGCGGCAGCAAGTCGGGCAGCGTCGAGATGCGCCGCGCCCAGGTCGTCTGCGGCGGCCGGCCGGCGAGGTGCGGTGTCACGATGCAGGCGACGACGATCAGCGTCATGAACAGCAGGGCGAGCAGCAGGCCGGGGATGAAGCCGGCGAGATAGAGCTGCGGCACCGAGGTGTTGGTCAGCAGGCCGTAGATGATGAGGTTGATCGACGGCGGGATGAGGATGCCGAGCGTACCGCCGGCGGCGATGCTGCCGAGGAACAGGCGCTCGCCATAGCCGTGGCGGCGGATCTCCGGCTCGGCGACGGTGCCGATGGTGGCGGCGGTCGCGACGCTGGAGCCCGAGGTGGCGGCGAACATGGCGCAGGCGCCGATGTTGGCGTGCATCAGGCCGCCCGGCAGCCAGGACAGCCACTCGGCGATCGCCGCATAGACCCGGGTGGCGATCCCTGAGCGCAGCAGGATCTCGCCCAGCAGCACGAACAGCGGGATGGCGATCAGGATGTATTCGGTGCTGGTCTGCCAGAGGATCTCGCCCATGGCGAGGCCGAGCGGCATGAAGGAATAGAGGTTGTCGAGAACCAGCCCGAGGATGCCGAGGGCGGCGGCGACGGGAACGCTGAGGGCCACGAGGCCGATGAGGACGAGCGCGGTGACGCCGAGCATCGTGTCAGCCCCCCGTCCGCGTACGAGGCAGGTCGTGCTGGCCCAGTTCCTCCTGGACCTCCTCGTCGAGGCTCTGCGCACCGGCGATGCGGCCGAGCGTCGCGAGGTCGCCGGTGACCAGCGCCAGCAGGCTGCGCAGCATGAGGAGCGCCCAGACGATCATGAACAGGGCCATGCCGGCGAACCACAGCGACTGCGGCACGACCAGCGGGATGGCGAGCGGCGTCGTGGAGTGGGCGTTCATGCCGACGGTGGTCTCCACCGCGATCCAGGCGCGCCAGGACAGATAGGCCATGAAGGCGCCGAGGGCGGCCAGCGCCAGCGTGTCGAGCAGGGCGCGCACGATGCGCGGCAGGACGAGATAGAGCGCGTCGATGCGGACGTTCGACCGGTGGATCAGGACGAAGGCGAAGGCCCAGCTGGTGCTGATCGCGAAGAGATAGGCCGATATCTCGTCGGCGCCGGTGAAGGTGATGCCGAGGATGCGCCGTATCAGCACGTCGACGGTGACGAGGCCCGCGGCGAACAGCAGCATCGCGCCGCCCGCCCATACGGCGACGCGTGCGATCCGCTCCGCCAGGATGGTCGCTCTATCCAGCATCTGTGTCCGGACTGAAAGGTGATCGATGGGGCGGATACGAAGAAGGGCGGCGTCGCTGCCGCCCTTCCCGTCGTCAGGTGCCGGCGATCAGCTGCCGGCCTTGAGGTTCACCACGGGGCCGACCGTGGCGTTCCACGTCTTGACGCAGTCGGCGCCGCAGCGGGCCGCCCACTTCTTCAGCACGCCCTCGGTGAGCGCGGTCTCGCGGGCCTTGAGATCAGCCTCGCTCGGCTTCACCAGGGTCAGCCCGCCGGGCTTGCCGACGGTGCATTCGCCGGTGCCGGTGCCGCAGGCGATGCCTTCGTCGTTCTCGGCCTCGATGACCTTCCAGCCCTTGTCCTCGAACTCCTTCGAGGCCTTCAGCAGGGCCTGCTGCTGCTTCTCGCTCAGCTTCTTCCAGCTGTTCTCGTTGATCGCCGTGAAGGTGATCGTATAGCCGACCGGCAGGGCGAAGAGGTGGGTCGCGACCTCGTACCACTTCGCCTTATAGCCCGGCATGGTGCCGGTGATGCCGCAGTCGACGACGCCCTTCTGCATGGCGGGCACCACCTCGGCGAACGCGATGGTGACGGGCGAACCGCCGACCGCTTCGACGAAATCGCCCTGGCTGGCGCCCTGCACGCGGATCTTCTTGCCCTTCAGGTCGCCGATGCCGGTGATCGGCGACTTGCAGTAGAAGACCTGGGCCGGGAACGGATAGTGGTTGAGCAGTCGGGCGCCGTAGTTCTTCTGCAGCGCCTCGGCGAGAACGTCGCGATAGGCGTCGGCCACGGCGCGCGACGTCTTGAAGTCGGATGCGACGCCGGCGAGGTCGATGCCCTCGATCACCGCGTCCTCGGCGACGTAGATCGGCAGGGCGTGCGCCACGTCGAAGACGCCGAGCTTCAGCAGGCGCATGACCTCGAAGCCCTTGACGCCCAGTTCCGTCTGCGGCTTGGCCTCGCCCGTCAGGATGCCGCCGCTCGACGCGGCGAGCTCGGTCTCCCAGAACGGCTTCTCGAGCTTCTGCCAGTTGGAGAGATTGCCCCAGGTGCCGACAGCCTTGAGCTGAACCGGCTTGTCCTGCGCCCCCGCAGGACCGGTCGCGAGCATCGCCGCGGCCGCAAGAGCGAGAATGGTCGCCTTACCGTAATCCCTCATGAACCCCACCTCCCGTTATGCATTGCCGCGCAAGATACAGGGAGCGGGGGCCGCGGGCAAATGCGATGGCGGCGACCGTGCCCGTGCCCGTGCCCGTGCTGAACCCTTCGTTAACCCTCCGGGCTCTATCCTTGCGGTTGAAGACGCGCGGAGGAACAGCAGCCCCATGTCGCACAAGCCGGGATACAGCCGTCGGTCACGCATGCTCGCCCTCGCACTGGCGCTGCCTGTGGTGGCGGGCGGATGCAGCACGCTCGGTGCGGGCAAGGAAGCGGCGGCGCCGTCTTCCGTGGGGCCCGTCGCGGCGGCGAGCGCCCGGTCCGACAACCTGATGCGCATCGCGCGCAGCACCGAGGCGGCCGGCGACGCCGCCACGGCGGCGGGGCTCTACCAGCGCGCGCACCAGATGGATCCCGCGCAGACCGAGCCGCTGATCGCGCTGGCCGGGGCGCTGCGCAGCCAGGGCATGAACGTCGAGGCGGCGGAAGCCTATCGCGGTGCGCTGGCGCTCGACGCCAACAACCTGCCGGCGCTGCACGGCCTCGGGCTGGCGCTGATCGGCGCGGGCCAGCCGTCGGCGGCGCTCGACATCTTCGACACGGCACTGCACATCGACAGCCGCGACGCCAAGCTGTGGAACGGCCGCGGCGTCGCCCTCGACATGCTGGGCCAGCACGGCGCGGCGCAGACCGCCTATCGCACCGGCATCGACATCGCCCCGCACGACACGGGGCTGCGCAACAATCTCGGCCTGTCGCTGGCCCTCGCCGGCAACAGCCAGGATGCCATCACCGTGCTGGAGCAGATCGCCGAAAGCCCGGAGGCGTCGGCCCGCAATCGCCAGAACCTGGCGCTGGCCTACGGCCTCGCCGGCCAGTCGGGCCGTGCCGGCGTGATCGCGCAGCGCGACCTGCCCCCCGAGGCGGTGCGCAGCAACCTGTCCTATTACAACGAACTTCGCGGCCGGAAGGGCGACCTGACGAAGCTGGTCTCCGTCGAGGTCGCCAAGCCGGTGCCGCCGGCCATGTCGCTGGCGACGGTGTCGGCCGAACGCCGCTCGCAGATGTCCGAGGTCAGGACCGCCGAGGCGATGGCCGCGACGACTGCGGCCGTCCGCCCGGCGAGGCCCGGTGCCGCGAGCACCTCGATCGCTTCGGCACTGGGCATGGCGCCCACGTCCGCTTCGCCGATCCGGCCGCGCCGGATGTCCGACGAAGAGGCGCTGAAGGCGGCGGTGCCGGCGATGCCGATCCGCCCGATGCCGCAGCCGGCCGTCGTCGACGTACCGGTGGCCTCCGTGGTCGTCCCCGCGGCGGAGCTGCCGCCGCGCCCGGCGCCGACCCAGATCAGTCTCGGTAGGAACGCCGCGGCGGCTCCCGCGCCCGCATCCGCGGGCGGCTGGACGCTGGTCGGGCGCTGACCCAGCCGCCGGACCGGTAACAGCGGCATCCCCCGCGGCTTGCCGTCCCCGCCGCCGCCCGCCATCTTTGGGCGATGGATACAGCGACAGCCTCCGCCCCCGATCGGATCGTCGACGACATCGACCGGCAGATCGAGTTCCGGGGCGGGCATCATCCGTCGGCCGCCGCCGTCCGGCGGGCGCTGACGGCCATCGCGCCCGGGGACCGGACGGCCGGCGCAGACCAGGCCGCCTTTCCCGCGATCGTCGACGCCACGCCGCTGGCCGCCGCGGATGCGGACCGCGCGCTTCAGGCGCTCGGCGATGCCGCCGGGCTGCTCGGCACCGCACCTGTCGGGGCCGGCGGGCCGGGAAGCGTCGTCTTCCTGCTGCCGGCCGCGGTCGACGGACCGGGCGCCGCGGCCGCGGTACGGCGGCTGGCACGCCAGGCGGCACCGCACTGGCGGCTGAACGCGGTGCGCATCGGCCGCTCGGCCGAGGATGCGGCACGCACCGTCGCCTTCGCTCTCTCCTGCCGGTCCTTCACCGGGCAGCTCGTCGCCCTCGACCAGCCGCTCCAGGCGTCGATTCCGGCGCAGCCCGACCTGCGGCCTTCGGGTCCGGGAGCCGGCGCGGCGGCGCGGGAGGTGGCGACCCGCGAGGTAATGATCCGCGACCTCGTCCTGCCCTGCCGCGTCGGGGTGCGCCGGCACGAGCGCGACGCGCCGCAGCGCGTGCGCGTCAACCTGAAGCTGGTCGTCGACGAAACGCCGCTGCACGACCGTCTGGAGGACGTCGTCTGCTACGACGAGATCGTCGACCACATCCGCCGGATCGCCACCGGCGGTCACGTCAACCTGGTCGAGACGCTGGCCCAGCGGATCGCCGACGGCTGTTTCGACGACCGCCGCGTACGCTCGGCGCGGGTGGCCGTGGAGAAGCTCGACGTCTATTCCGACGCGACCGCGGCGGGTGTGAGAATCATCCGGCATCGTCCTGATTCGCCTTGACGAACCGCTTCGGTATGGCCGGCCGTGCGAGTTTTGCACAATCGGCACCCCGAATCCGGCCGGACTCCCGCGAATCCCTGTCGAGAGGAACTTATCCCGGTTGACGGGAATGTTACATCGGAAAATCAGTAGGTTAGCTAGGTTGCCTATTTTTTAGGCATAGCGGCGGGACTCTAGGGAAGCTAATGGACTCCGGCTTCTGTCTCCGGTTTGTCGACAGGTTTATCCACAGGGTTGGGGGATTATCGACAAGTGGCGTTGTCGTCGTGGTGCAGAGTCCGGACATGACCGCGCGCGGCATCGACAGGAGCCCGCGACCGCGGCGGATTCCACTGCTCCTGCCGGCGGCGATGCTCGTGGCGTCACTCTGTGGAGGCGGCCAGGCTACGGCCGGAACGGGCGCGGGGACGGGGCGCGACGAACTGTCCTGCCGGGCGGGACTGGCGGCGCGCGGGGCGAGGACGGCGGCGCTGCCGGCGATCGCCGACGGCGATTGCGGCAGCGCGCTGCCCCTGCGCCTGACGGGGGTGCGGGGCGTGGCGATCCGGCGCCCGGCGACGACGACCTGCGCCATGGCGGACGCGCTGGACCGCTGGACCTTGGAGGTGGTGGTGCCGGAGGCCAGGCGCTTCCTGGGGGCGGTCCCCGAGGCCGTCCTCGTCGGCACGTCCTACCAGTGCCGCACGCGCAACCGCATCGCGGGGGCGCAGCTGAGCGAGCACGCCTATGCCAACGCGGTCGACGTGCACGGCTTCGTCTTCGCCGGCCGCGGCGAGGTGGCGATGAAGCCGCACCGGCGCGGCTCGCCCGAGGCGCTCTTCCTGGCCGCGGTGCGGCGCAGGGCCTGCGATTATTTTACGACGGTGCTGGGCCCCGGCACGGATGCGACGCACGCCGACCATCTGCACCTGGACATGCGCGCGCGGTCGGGCGGCTACCGCATCTGCCAGTAGGCGCGGGCGGGCCGGGCTCGGCCGGTCAGCCCTGCAGCCGGCGCAGGCCGCGGTCGAGGCCGTCGACCGACAGCGGGTACATCCGGTTGGCCATGATGTCCTTGATGATCTTGGTCGAGGGCGTGTGCTCCCAGCGCTGTTCCGGGCGCGGGTTCAGCCAGATCGCGCTCGGCCAGTGGTCGAGCATCCGGTTCAGCCAGACGGTCGCCGGCTCCTCGTTCCAGTGCTCGACCGAGCCGCCCTTGTAGGTGACCTCGTAGGGGCTCATGAAGGCGTCGCCGACGAAGATCGCCTTGTAGTCGGGGCCGTAGGTGTTGATGACGTCGAAGGTCGACGTCTTCTCGTTATGGCGCCGGCTGTTGTCCTTCCACAGGCCTTCGTAGATGCAGTTGTGGAAGTAGAAGAACTCCAGGTGTTTGAACTCCAGCCGGGCGGCGGAGAACAGCTCCTCGCAGACGCGGATGTGGTCGTCCATCGACCCGCCGACGTCGAAGAACATCAGGACCTTGATGCGGTTGCGGCGCTCCGGCCGCATGACGATGTCGAGCATTCCGCCATTGTGGGCGGTCTGCCGGATGGTGCCGTCCAGGTCCAGTTCGTCGGCCTCGCCCTGGCGCGCGAACTCGCGCAGCCGGCGCAGGCCGATCTGGATGTTGCGGATGCCGATCTGCAGGTTGTCGTCGTAGTTCTTGTATTCGCGCTTGTCCCAGACCTTCAGCGCGCGGCCCTGGCGGCGGCGGCGCTGGCCGATCGCCACACCCTCGGGATTGTAGCCGCCGGTGCCGAACGGCGAGGTGCCGTTGGTGCCGATCCACTTGTTGCCGCCCTGGTGCCGCTCCTTCTGCTCCTCGAGGCGCTTCTTCAGCTCCTCCATGACCTTTTCCCAGCCGCCCATGGCCTCGATCTGCTTGCGCTCCTCGTCGGAGAAGAAGCGCTCGGCCTGCTGGCGCAGCCACTCCTCGGGGATCTCCTGCCCGAAGAGCTTGTCGGACATCTCCTGCACGCCCTTGAAGTAGGCGCCGAAGACGCGGTCGAAGCGGTCGAAATGCTTTTCGTCCTTCACCAGGCAGGCGCGTGAGAGATAGTAGAAGTCGTCCAGGCCGAAGACGACCAGCCGCTTCTGCAGCGCCTCTAGCAGCATGAGATATTCCCGGATCGTCGCCGGGATCTTGGCCGCCTTCACCTGGAAGAAGAAGTCGATCAGCATGTGCGCGCTCTCAGAAAGCGGGCGGGGCGAGCCCCGCCCCTACGGTAGGCGGGTCGGCCGGGCCGGAACGGGCCCGGCCCGGACCGGCGTCAGGTGCGGCCTTCGCGCCGCGCCATGAACACCAGCCGCTCGAACAGGTGGACGTCCTGCTCGTTCTTCAGCAGGGCGCCGTAGAGCGGCGGGATCGAGGCCTTGCCGTCGCCCTTCAGCGCCTCCGGCGGGATGTCCTCGGCCATCAGAAGCTTCAGCCAGTCGAGGAGTTCCGAGGTCGACGGCTTCTTCTTGATTCCCGGCACCTCGCGGATCTGGAAGAAGACCTCCATGGCCTCCTTGATCAGCTCCTTCTTCAGGCCCGGGAAGTGGACGTCGACGATGTCCTGCATCGTCTCCTTGTCCGGGAACTTGATGAAGTGGAAGAAGCAGCGGCGCAGGAAGGCGTCCGGCAGCTCCTTCTCATTGTTCGAGGTGATGATGACGATCGGGCGCACCTTCGCCTTCACGCGCTCACCGGTCTCGTAGACGAAGAACTCCATGCGGTCGAGTTCGAGCAGCAGGTCGTTCGGGAACTCGATATCGGCCTTGTCGATCTCGTCGATCAGCAGGACCAGCTTGCCGTCGGCCGTGAAGGCCTCCCACAGCTTGCCCTTCTCGATGTAGTTGCGGATGTCGCGCACCTTCTCGTCGCCGAGCTGGCTGTCGCGCAGGCGCGAGACCGCGTCGTACTCGTAGAGGCCGTGCTGGGCCTTGGTCGTCGACTTGATGTGCCAGCTGATGATCTCGAGCCCGAGCGCACGCGCCACTTCCTCGGCCAGCATGGTCTTGCCGGTGCCGGGCTCCCCCTTGACGAGAAGGGGACGTTCCAGCGTGATGGCCGCGTTGACGGCGAGCATGAGGTCGTCGGTCGCGACGTACTTGTCCGTGCCGGTGAATTTCATGGGTGTCGGGCCGTTCTCGTTCTTGGATGAAGGACGAAGCTGCGGCACGTTACCGGCGGCGCATGGGCTAAGCAAGCGAGGTTGACCGGACATGGATCCGAAGGGTATGGCGGCGGTGGTCACCGGCGGGGCTTCCGGCCTCGGCCGGGCGACGGCGATAAAGCTGATCGAGGCGGGCGCCAAGGTGGCGCTGTTCGACCGGAATGTGGAACTCGCCGAGAAGACGGCGAAGGAGATCGGCGCGCTCGCGGTGGAGTGCGAGGTGACCAGCGAGGAGAGCGCGGTTGCCGCCTTCGCCAAGGCCCGCGATGCGCACGGCATCGCGCGCATCTGCATCAACTGCGCCGGCCTGGGCGGCTCCCGTCGCATCGTCGACAAGGAGCACAAGCCGATGGTGCTCGAGCATTTCCGGCGGGTCGTCGAGATTTGCCTGATCGGCACGTTCAACACGCTGCGGCTGGCGGCGGCCGACATGTCGACGCTGGAGCCGGTGAACGACGAGGGCCAGCGCGGCGTGGTGGTCAATACCGCGTCGGTGGCCGGCTACGAGGGCCAGATCGGCCAGTCGCCCTATGCCTCGGCCAAGGGCGGCGTGATCGGCCTGACCCTGCCGGCGGCGCGCGACCTCGCCTCCTGGGGCATCCGCGTCTGCACCATAGCACCGGGCATCTTCTACACGCCGCTGCTGATGGGCCTGCCGCAGGACACGCTCGACATGCTGGGCAAGCAGGTGCCGTTCCCCAAGCGGACGGGCCACGACTACGAATTCGGCTCGCTGGCGCTGGAGATCGTGCGCAACGACTATCTCAACGGCGAGACCATCCGCCTCGACGGCGCCATCCGCATGGGACCGCGCTGAACCAGGAGCCTGCCACGATGAAGCTGCATTATTCCAAGACCTCGCCCTATGTGCGCAAGGTGATGGTCGTCGCGACGGAGAAGGGGCTGGCCGACCGGTTCGAGAAGATCGAGGGACCGGTCACGCCGATCAGCGTCAACGACGAGGTCAACCAGGACAATCCGCTCGGCAAGGTACCCTGCCTCGTCACCGACGACGGCATGGCGCTGTTCGATTCGCGGGTGATCTGCGAGTACCTGGACAGCATCGGCAGCGGCCCCACGCTGTTCCCGGCGTCGGGTGCGGCGCGCTGGACCGCGCTGCGCCGCCAGGCGCAGGGCGACGGCCTGCTCGACGCGGCCCTGCTCGCCCGCTACGAGACGGCGATGCGGCCGGCCGACAAGCTGTGGCCGGAATGGCGGGACGGCCAGAAGGCCAAGATGGCGCGCGCGCTCGACGCCTTCGAAGCCGAAGCGGATAAGCTGGGCGACACGCTCGACATCGGCACGATCGCCGTCGCCTGTGCCCTCGGCTACATGGACTTCCGCTACGACGCCGATGGCTGGCGCAGCACGCGGCCGAAGCTGGCGGCGTGGTTCGAGACCTTCGCCAAGCGGCCGTCGATGACGTCGACCGAACCGCCGAAGGGATGAGGCGGACGGACTGCCCCGGCGGCGCGACCGCCGGGGGGGCGGACGGGGCAGCGGACGGCGCATGAACGCCCTTCTGCAGGATCCCATCGTCCGCGGCGTCGGGCTGCCCTTCGTCGCGGCGCTGATCGTCGCGCTCGCTGGGAGGATGGCGGGTGCGACGGCGTCCCGGCATGCGGCACTCGGCGTGCCGCTCGCCTTTCTGGCGACCTACATCCTGCTGCTGGGTTGGCCGCCGTTTCCGCCTGTCTCCGCCGCCCAGAAGATTTCGTACGGCGTCGCGGGGCTGGCCCTGGCGGGGCTGCTCGCCGACGGCCGTCTGGGCCGTCCCTGGGCGCTGGCGCTGGCGGGCGGTGCCGCCCTGGCGGCGGCGCTCGGCTGGCTCGCCCTGCGGCCGCTCTCGACAGGCTCGACCGCCGCCTTGACCCTCGGCGGTGCCGTGCTGGCGGGCGGCACAGCGGCGTTCCTGGCTCTGGCGCGCGAGCGGGCGCGGCCCGCCGTGGCCGGTGCCGCGCTGACGGCCGCGGCACTCGGCCTGGGCGGGATCGCGCTCACCGGCGCGTCCGCCTCCATCGCCCAGGCGGCGATCGCGCTGGCGGCCGCCGCCGGCGGCTTCGCCGTCGCCACCTGGTTCCGGCCGCTGGTGCCGTTAGGTGCCGCGGGAATAATCGGCGGGGCCGGGGCGTTGGCGTTGCTGGCGGGGCAGGCTGCCTTCTTCACGCGGCTCGACCGGACGGCGCTGGCGCTGCTCGCGGCGTCCATCCCGATGCTGCTGATCGTCGGCCGGCTGCGCGCCGGGCGCGGCCCGGGGCTGCTGGCACCGGTCGTCGCCGGTCTCGCGGCCGGCATCCCCGCGGCGGCGGCCGTCGGCTACGTCACGTTCCTGAAGTAGTCCGCCGCGAGGTATTCCGCCGTCCAGTCGTCCAAGGTGCGCCGGCCGGCGTAGCAGACCGAACGATCACATATCCGAGGAGACCGCGACATGCGTCAGAGCCTAGCGATCGCCGCCGCCTTCCTCTCGATCGGTGCCGCTGCACCGGCCGCCGCAGCCGACTTCAAGCTCGATCCCGACCACACCATGGCGGTGTTCGTGGTCAACCATCTCGGCTATTCGAACATGATCGGCCGGTTCAACGACGTCTCGGGGACCTTCAGCTTCGATCCGGCGACCCCGGAGAAGGCGAAGATCAGCATGGCGATCGACACCGCGTCGGTCGACACGGATCACAAGCGGCGCGACGACCATCTGCGCGGTCCCGACTTCTTCAACGCTCAGGAGTTCCCGCAGATGACCTTCGAGAGCACGAAGGTCGAGGTGACCGGGGAACGGACCGGCAAGGTGACCGGCGACCTGACCCTGCTGGGCGTGACCAAGCCGGTGACCCTGGACGTCACCTTCAACAAGATGGAGCCGCATCCCTTGCCGCCCTACAACAAGGTCCTGACCGCCGGCTTCTCTGTGCGCGGGACGATCAAGCGGTCGGATTTCGGCATGACCTACTTCCTGCCGGCGGTCGGCGACGAGATCCAGCTGATGCTGGAGGTCGAGGGCGCCGAGACGAAGTAGCGGCTGCCGCCCGGCTCGCCCGCAACGAAAAGGGGCCGGCGGCTGATGCCGCCGGCCCCGATTCCGAGGGCCGAAACGATGCCGCGGATCAGGCGTTGCCGCCGCGGGCGAAGCGCCGTGCGCCGCGTGCCCAGCGGTCGCGCTCCAGGCGGTCGCGCTCGACGGGGCGCGGATCGTCCGGATAAGGCACGTATTCGCCGTGGCCGCGCGACTGGCCCATGCCGGCGAGGCCGGGCGCCGGATGGCCGGGGGGGCTGCCGTGGGGCGCGGGCTGGCGCGGGGCACGGAAGTTCGCCGCCACCGGCGCACGCTGGTCGAGGTCGTCCGGGAAGAGCGTGGCCGGCGCCGTGTTGTCCCAGGCGGGCTCGGGCTGCTGCACCGGCTGGGTGCCGGCGGTGCGGCGGGCGAGAAGTTCGTTGGTGCGGCGCAGTTCGCCGATGAGCAGTTCCGTCTGCTGGCGCTGCGCGTTCTCGATGGCGTCCAGTCGCCGCTTCACACCGAAGACCGCGAACGGCAGGATGCACCACAGGATGCCCACCAGGATGATGGCGCACATCAGGGTGAAGCCGGTCCAGCTGAGATTGGAGGCGGTATTGCCGAGAACGGTGCCGAGATCCACCGCCTGGTTCATAGCGTACACTCCTGCCGAGGCCGTCCGGCCCATGATGCGATCGTAGGAGACATATTCGACACCTTCTTGTAAAGGCGGATTTAATGCGATTGGTAAACGGCCGGTTAGGACTGTCGGCGCCGCAGTTTCGCCGCACCGGGAGGATAGATTTGCAGTTGCGACGACTTTGGACCCGGCGCCGATTCGGAGGCTGGATGAGTGTGGGCACGACGCGCGGGCAGGGGGCCGCCGCCCGGTGACGGCACGGGCGGCACTGGTCACCGGCGCCGGCCGGCGAGTCGGCCGGGCGATCGCCGAGGCGCTCGCGGCCGACGGATGGTTCGTCTGCGTCCACTACAATGGATCCGGCGACGAGGCCGAATCGCTCGTCCGGTCGTTGCGCGCGCGGGGCGCGTCGGCGGCCGCGCTTCAGGCCGACCTCGGCGACACCGCGGCGACGGAAGGCCTGATCGACGCGGCCGCCGCGGCCGCCGGCGGCCTCGGCTGTCTGGTCAACAACGCGTCCCTGTTCGAGTACGACGATCCCGCCGCGATGACCGCCGGGTCCTGGGACCGCAACATGGCGGTGAACCTGCGGGCACCGGCACTGCTGTCGCGCGACTTCGCCCGCCTGCTCGCCGACGGGGCGGGGGATGATGCGAGGGGATGCATCGTCAACCTGCTCGACCAGAAGCTCTGGAACCTGAACCCCGACTTCCTCTCCTACACCGTGGCCAAGGCGGGGCTGCAGGCGCTGACCGAGATGCTGGCCATGGCGCTGGCGCCGCGCATCCGGGTCTGCGGCATCGCGCCCGGCCTGCTGCTGCCGAGCGGCAAGATGACCCAGGAGGGCTTCGAGCGGGCCCACACGCGCACGCCGCTCGGCTATGGCCCGTCGGTGCCGGAGATCGTGGCGGCGCTGCGCCTGATCCTGGCGACGCCGAGCCTGACCGGGCAGACGCTGATCGTCGACGCCGGCGAGAGCCTGCAGCGGCGGGCGAAGGACGTGCAGTTCGATGGCTGGCCGCCGGATCCGGCGGCGGGCCACGCGGCGCCCGGCGGAACGCCCGGGAGCGGGCCGACGGAAGGCGTGTGATTCGAATGCCGCGTGATTCCAATGTCTCGTGAGTCGGGGGCCGGCCTGGCGTCCGACGCCCTGCGGCAGCTCCTGCTGCTGGCGGGCCTGAGACGCATCTTCCTGCACCGCTACGCGCTGAGCTGCTCGATCGGCATCCACGCCTTCGAGCGGCGCGGGCCGCAGCGCCTGTTCGTCGACATCGACCTCTACGTGCGGCCGCGGCCGGCCGGCGACGCCGACGCCATCGATACGGTCCTGGACTACGACTTCCTGCGCGCCGAGATCGCGGAACTGGCCGCCTCGCGCCATTTCGAGCTGCAGGAGACACTGCTGGAGGCGATAGCCGGCATATGCCTTGCAAAGCCGCAGGTGCTCGCCGCGCGCGTCTCGACGGAAAAGCCGGACGTCTATCCGGACTGCGCGGCGGTCGGCGTCGAACTGTTCGTGGCCCGGGATGACCTCGGGCTGCCGGCGGCGCTATTCTCCAACGGTCCCGGCTGAAATCTCCCGGCGAAGCGCCCGCCACCCCGCGGGCCCGGGCCATACGAAGGCGGAAAGCGCTATGAGCATGTACGATCTGGTGATCCGTAACGGCACGGTCGCGACGGCCGACGCCGTGGTGAAGTGCGACATCGGCGTCAGCGGCGGACGGGTCGTCGCCCTGGCGCGCGACCTGGGCAAGGGCGAGCGCGAGGTGGACGCCACGGGGCGCATCGTCATGCCGGGCGGCGTCGACAGCCACTGCCACATCGAGCAGCGCAGTTCGTCCACCGAGTCGCAGAACGCCGACACCTGGTTCAGCGGCACGACCTCGGCGGCCTGCGGCGGCACCACGACGGTCATCGCCTTCTCGCCGACGCGCAAGGGCGGCACCGTCGCCAAGGAGGCGGCGGCCTATCACGAGCTGGCGAAGAAGGCCGTCATCGACTACGGCCTGCACATCATCGTCAACGACGCCAACGACGCGGTGATGGCCGAACTGCCCGGCCTGATCGAGCAGGGCCATCGCTCGATCAAGATGTTCATGACCTACGACAGCAACTTCGTCGACGACGCGGCGGTGCTGAAGGTCCTGGCGACGGCGCGCGAGCACGAGGCCTTCGTCTGCGTCCACGCCGAGAACCACGAGGCGATCAAGTGGATGACGGCGCGGCTGCTCGAGGCCGGCCTCAAGGATGCCAAGTACCACGCCTGGGCGAAGCCGCCGGTGGTGGAGCGCGAGGCGACGCACCGCATCATCGCGCTCGCCGAAATGCTCGACCAGCCGATCCAGGTGTTCCACGTGACCTGCGGCGAGGCAGCCGAGGAGATTCACCGTGCCCAGCAGCGCGGCCTGAAGGTGTGGGGCGAGACCTGCCCGCAATATCTGGTGCTGACCGCCGACGACATGGACCGGCCGGACTTCGAGGGCGCCAAATATGTGTGCAGTCCGGCGCCCCGGACGGTGGCCGAGCAGGAGGCCCTCTGGGGCTACCTGAAGACCGGCGTGCTGGACGTGATCACGTCGGACCACGCGCCCTATAATTTCAAGGGCCCGGCGAGCAAGTCCGCCGGCGGCACCGACGTGCCCTTCACCAAGATCCCGAACGGCCTGCCGGGCGTGGAGACGCGCCTGCCGGTGGTCTTCTCCGAGGGCGTGTCGAAGGGGCGGATCGACCTGCAGACCTTCGTTGCGCTGACCTCGGCCAACTCGGCCAAGCTGTTCGGCCTCTTCCCGAAGAAGGGCACGATCGCCGTCGGCTCCGACGCCGACTTCGCGATCTGGGATCCCGAGCGCGAGGTGACGATCACCCACGACCTGCTCCACTCGGCGACGGACTACACGCCGTATGAGGGCTTCAAGGTGAAGGGCTGGCCGGTGATGACCTTCAGCCGCGGCCGGCTGGTCTGCGAGGAGTTCGAGGCGAAGACCGAGGAGGGCTGGGGCCAGTTCCTGCCGCGCGGTCCCTATCCCTACGTCAAGCCGAACGGCCGGTTCACCACGCCGTTCGACCCGATCGCGAAGAAGGTCGGCTGAGCCGCAGGTCGGTCGAGACGTCGGCGGGGCGGCCCAAGCCGTCCCGTCGTCTCTGCTCCGGACCGGACAGCAAAAACCCCCGCAGCGGCTGCTGCGGGGGTTTTCGTTCGGCTGCCGGACCGTCGGCGGAAGCGGACCCTTAGTGGAAGCGCTTGGGCAGGTCCGCCACGGAGCGGTCGATCAGCGCATCGCCGTTCGGTCCGGAGAGGTCCTCGGCGATGACCTTGCGGGCGGCGGCGATGGCGATGTCGCCCGCCTGGCGGCGAACCTCGCGGACGGCGTCCGCTTCGGCCTGGGCAATCTTCTCGAGCGCCTGCTCGCGGCGCCGTGCCAGCATGCCCTCGACCGCCTCGGCGGCGGCGGTGCGATGCCGCTCGGCCTCGCGGCGGGCGTGCGCCACGATCTCCTCGGCCTCGCGCGCGGCGTCGCGCTGCTGCTTGCGGATCTCGGCGAGGCGCGTCTGCGCCTCCTCGCGCAGCGCCCGCGCCTCCTCGATCTGGTTGCGGATCGTCGTCGCGCGGTTGTCGAGGATGCCGCCGACGACGGCCCCGACCTTGCGGGCGACCGCCAGGACGAAGATGACGAAGGCGACGAGGACCCAGAACTCGACGCTCTCGTAGAAGGGGATGTCGTGCTCTGCCATCAGCGACGCTCCTGCATGGCCGAGTCGACCGCCGTCTCGATGCGGCCGTGGTCCGCCGCGTCGCCCGTCAGTCGCGCCGTCACGGACTCTGCGACCTCGATGGCGACGGTGCGGAGATCCTGGAGAGCGGCCTGCTTCGCCGCGGCGATACGCGACTCGGCAGCCTCGCCCTGTGCGGCGATCTCGGCGGCGACGGCGGCCTGGGCCTCGGCATTCGCCTGGGCCAAGCCGGCTTCCATCTCCCGCAGGAGCATGACGGCGTCGGTCCGGGCGTCGGCGAGCGCCTTCTCATACTGAGCGTGGGCCGCCTCGGCCTCGGCATTCAGCTGGGCGGCCTTGTCGAGATCCTCGCCGATCCGCTCGCCCCGCTCCTCGATGACGGCGGCGACGCGCGGCAGCGCGACCTTCGACATCAGGATGTAGAGCGTGACGAAGGCGACCGCGCCCCAGAAGAGCTGGGTCGGGAAGGTCTCGGGGTTCAGCTGCGGCAGCCCGCCACCGCCGGCCGGTTCGGCGGCGTGGGCGGCGCCGAGGCCGAAGGCTATGCCTCCGGCCAGGAGCGCCGACGGCACGCGCCGCGCAAGTTGCTTGATCACGGGAAGTATCCCCATCGCCGCGGAGCCTCCGCGGGCGCCGATCAGGTGAACAGGATGAGGAACGCGATCAGCAGCGCGAACAGCGCGATGGCTTCCGTCAGCGCGAAGCCCAGAATGCCGATGCCGAAGACCTGGTCGCGGGCGGCCGGGTTGCGGGCGATCGCGGTGATCAGGTTGGAGAAGATGTTGCCGACGCCGATGCCGACGCCCCACAGCGCGAGCACGGCGATGCCGGCACCGATCATCTTCGCGGCCTGGACGATTTCGAGTTCCATGGATGACTTCCTTCAGTATCAGCGTTCTGGAGAGATGAAGCCCGCCCGCCTCGGGGCGGCCCGGCTCAGTGCAGATGGACCGCGTCGTGCAGGTAGAGGCAGGTGAGGATGGTGAAGACGTACGCCTGAAGCACGGCCACCAGGAATTCGAAGCCGGTGAGTGCCACGTTGACGATCAGGGGCGCGATGCCGAGGAAGCCCAGCATCACGGTGAACATCGCGAACACCTTCAGCATCGTGTGTCCGGCCATCATGTTGGCGAACAGACGGACGGAGAGGCTGATCGGGCGCGACAGGTAGGAGATCAGTTCGATCGGTATGATGATCGGCGCTAGCGCCATGGGCACGCCCTTGGGCATGAACAGGCTGAAGAAGTGCAGCCCGTGCCGCGCCAGACCGATGACCGTCACGGCGATGAACACCGTCATCGCCAGGCCGAACGTCACGATGATGTGGCTGGTGAAGGTGAAGCTGTACGGGATCATGCCAAGCAGATTGCCGAACAGCACGAACATGAACAGGCTGAAGACGAACGGAAAATACTTCCGGCCTTCCTTGCCCACATTGTCGCGCACCATGTGCGCGATGAACTCGTAGGTCATCTCGGTGGCGGCCTGCCAGCGGCCGGGGACCGCGGCGCGGCGCTGCATGCCGCCGACGATGAATGCCGTCGCGCCGGCGACGGCGATCGCCATCCACAGCGCGGAATTCGTGAACGACAGATCGAGACCGGCGACCTCGATGGGCACGATCGGCTTGATCTGAAACTGTTCCAGCGGTCCGGCCACGCCTGCGCCACCCTCTTGCATCGTTAGGCCGGAGACCGGCCCGAATTCATCCGTCGCCGGACGAGCGCCCGATTTTGTCGACGGTCCGCCAGACATTCATCACGCCGGCGCCCGCGCCGAGCATGAAGAACAGTATGAACAGCCACGGCGTCGTTCCCAGCCAGCTGTCGAGCAGCCAACCGATCCCGATGCCGACGATCAGCGCGGCCACGAGTTCCACGCCGATCCGGAAGGCGAGCCCGAGAGCCCGCCCGCGCGGCGCACGATCGGGGCCCACATGCGAATGCGGACCCTCCCGACGCGCCTGCGCCGCCTTGAGCCGTTCCGCGAAGCGATCCGATGAAGGCGGACCTTGGTCTTCAGACATCGGTGCCGCCTGCCGAAACCCTTGAAAACTCTAGGCCCCGCGCCGAAAGCGCGCGCACCTTACGGAGGCCCCCCCGAGGTGTCAAGAGAGCAGGGCCGGTGCGACGCCGCACCGCATGGTCGCGACGCGGCACCACACAGGCAATACCCTATCATGCCGCACGCCGTCCCGCCTCCCGCATCTGCGCCAGCCAGTGCTGCCGGCGCGCGGGGGCCGCCGCCTCGACGCTGCCGAACAGGGTGCGCCGCATCGGACGGATGCCGGTGAAGCCCAGTATGCTGCGTTGGAGTGCCCAGAGGGCATGCGACCCATAGACCCACCGGTAGAGCAGGGCGGGCATGCCCATCGTCACGATGGCGTGCGCGCTGCGGCCGGCGAGCCGCTTCTTCGGAAAGCTGCCCTTGCCGTAGTCGAAGGCGAAGCCGGGGCGCAGCACCTGCTCCAGGAACCCCTTGAGCAGGGCCGGCGGTTCGCCGAGCCACAGCGGGAAGACGATCACGACATGCTGCGCCCAGGCGATCGCGGCCTGGGCCTCGACCAGCGCTTCCGGCACCGCCCCGGTTTCGAAATCGGCCTTCGACCGCAGCAGCGGGAAGTCCAGTTCCGCCACGCCGACCCGCCGCACCGTATGGCCGGCGCCGGCGGCGCCCTCGGCATAGGCGTCGGCCAGGGCATGGCACAGCCGGCCGCCGGCGGGGTCGGGGTGGCCCTGGAGGATCAGGATGCGGCGCGGCGCGGACATGGGGCGATCATACCGCGAAACGGCATCGAACGGTGCGGTCGCGAGATTCGCTCAGCGGTATTCGCTTCGTCGGTGTCGCGGGGCAGAATGACGGTCATGGAAGAATGTGACCTGCAGGACATCACGGCCTGGCTGATCCGCCAGGGGCTGGCCGGCGTTCCCGAGACGATGCTCCTGCAGGGCTTCTGCGACCGGTGCCGGGCGCTGGGCGTGCCGGTGGACCGCGCGGTGGTGCTGATCGATACGCTGCACCCGGTGCACGAGGGCGACGCCTTCTTCTGGCGCAGCGACGGCCAGGAGCGCGAGCCGACCCAGTACGGCCGGACGGATCGGGGCGAAGCGGCGGCCAACTGGCGCCGCACGGCGTTTTTCAAGCTGCTCGAGGAGGGCGGGGAGGACCTGCGCGTCCGCCTCGACGGCGACGTCGTGCCGGATCTGTTCCTGCTCGAGGATTTCGCCGCCGAGGGCCAGACGGATTACTTTGCGTGCGTCCACCGCTTCGCGCAGGGCGCGGACCGGCCGGCGGCCGGTGCCATCGGCGAGATGGACTGCGTCTATTCGCACTGGACGACGGAACGGCCCGGCGGCTTCGCCGACGGCGATCTGGCGGCGCTGCGCCGGCTGGTGCCGCCGCTGGCGCTGGCGGTGAAGGCGACGGCGCTCGGGCGGGTCGCGGCGAACCTGGCCGAGGTCTATCTGGGCAACGACGCGGCGCGGCGCGTGCTGAGCGGGCGGATCGAGCGCGGCGTACCGGAGCGTATCGGCGCGGTGCTCTGGTTCTCCGACCTGCGCGGCTACACGACCATCAGCGACACCGCCCCGCCGGAAGCGATCATCCCGCTCCTGAACGACTATGCGGACGCCGTCGTGACCGCCATCCACGAGGCGAGCGGCGACGTACTGAAGCTGATCGGCGACGCCGTCCTGGCCGTCTTCCACGGCGACGACGCGGCGGACGGCTGCCGGCGCGCGCTGCGGGCGGAGGCGGCGATGCGCGCCAAGGTGGCCGACCTGAACGCGCGCCGCGCGGCGGCGGGAGAGCCGGTGACCGGCGTCTATCTGGGCCTGCACCTGGGCGAGGTGCTCTACGGCAACATCGGCAGCCAATACCGGCTGGACTTCACGGTCGTCGGGCCGGCGGTGAACGAGGTCGCCCGCATCGCCTCGATGTGCCGCTCGGTCGACCGCGCGCTCCTGGTGTCGCAGGATTTTCGGGCGGCCACCCCGGTGCCGGAATGCGAGACGCTGGTCAACGTCGGCCGCTTCGCCCTGCGCGGCGTCGGGCGGGCGCAGGAACTGTTCACCCTGGATCCCGCGCTCGGCTAGCGCGGTTCACCAGGACCGCAGCGCGCGCAGGCGGGTGGTCTTCTTGAACTGGTGCTCGCCCATCCGGAGCATCAGGCCGTCCAGGAGATGGAGGGCGCGGGCGGCGAACGGGCCCTTGTTCAGCATGATGCATTCGGCGCGCGCCGCCATGGCGGCGTCGGTCATCTCGCCGCGCGAGGGCACGCCCTTCTTCACATATCCCTCCAGCACCTGGGTCGCCCAGATCACCGGGATCTGCGCCGCCTCGCAGAGCCAGAGCATCTCCTCCTGCATCTCCGCCATGCGCTCGAAGCCGAGTTCGACGGCGAGGTCGCCGCGGGCGATCATCACGCCGAAGGGCTGTCGTCCCGCGGCGGCGACGATGATCTCCGGCAGCCGCCGCACGCCCTGGCGCGTCTCGATCTTCGCGACCAGGCCGAGGCGCTGCCAGTCGTCGGGCCGGTGCCGGGCGAGTTCCGTCTGGAGCAGGCGCACGTCGGCGGCCGATTGGACGAAGGAATAGCCGATCATGTCGGCGTGGCGGGCGGCGAAGGCGAGGTCCTCGCGGTCCTTGTCGGTCAGGGCGGAGACGGCGATGTCGGTGCCGGGAAAGTTGACGCCCTTCTCCGGCCGCACGCGGAAGCCCTTCGGCCGCACGTGGCGGACGCGCAGCACCGCATCGTCGCCGTCGCGCTGCTCCACCGTGCAGCCGAGCTTGCCGTCGTCGAACCAGACCTCGGCGCCGTCCGCGACGGCGGCCACGGCCTCCGGGATGCCGATGCGGATCTGCACCGGCCATTCGGTGACGGGACGGAAGGCATTGCGGACCAGGAGGAGCGCGTCGCCCTCGAACACCCGGTCGCCGTCGGGGCGGGTCTGCACCTCCTCGATCCGCGCCTTGGGGCCGGCGACGTCCATCAGGATCCCGACGTGACGGCCGTCGGCGGCCGCGGCGGCGCGGATCGCGCCGATCGCCTCGGCCCAGGCCGCCGCATCGTCGTGCGCGCAGTTGATCCGGGCGACGTCCATGCCGTTGCGCACGCAGCCGGGCAGGAAGTCGGGATCGCTCGCCGCGTTGGCGGGCATCGTCACCATCAGCCTGCCGCGCCGGCCCGGCGGCGGCGGGCCGAACAGCGCGTCCGTGGCGGCGGCGAGCCGCGTCTCCCCCTCGGCATAGGCGTCGGCGTCGAGGAAGCCGTGCTCAGCGACGCCTTGGCCGGCCAGCGCCGTCAGCGCGCCGGCGACGGCGTCGAGGTTAGTGAGGACGCGCCCCTCGAGCCGGCCGAGCGACGATAGGCCGAACGGCGCCAGCGCACGCTGGAGCGGCCTGAGATCGCGATGCCGCAGGGCGATGTAGCAGGCGAGATTGTGGGCGCTCGGCAGGAATTCCTCGCGCTGGATCGCGGCGCGCCAGGGAGCGCAGGCCGCGTCCGCCTCGGCGGCGACCTCCCGCCGCAGCGCGCGGATCTCGGCGAGGAGGGCGGCGGCGCGGGTTCGCGTATCGGACGGCATGCGGGCGATCCTGCCTTGCGGGAGCGGCGTGGCGCATGGTCTAGCGGGGCGGCGTTACACCTTCGTGGCGCCATAGTGTCATAGTGTACGGCCCATGGCGTGCAGTCCGTGGCTTCCCGTCGGCGGCGTCCGGGGAAGGCGATCACTCGCGCAGCCCGGCCTTCCGCAGGCCGTCCAGGATGTGTTCGGCATCCGCGGGTGCGGCGTTCCACTTGCGCAGTTCGGCGGTGGCGGCGAAGTCCGGCTTCAGGGCGTAGAGACGCCGAAGCGCCGCCGCGGCGTCCGGACGGCCGAGCTGGCCCAGTGCCGCCGCTTGCAGGAGATGCGTCCAGTAGAACTCCGGCATGGCGATCCGCTCGACGTCGGCCAGCACCTCGTCATACGCCCGCTCGCCATAGTGCCGGCGCGCGAAGCTGAAATGATACCAGCCCGGATGCAGCGGGTTCAGCGCCTGCGCGCGGCGGGATAGGGCGACGCCGCGGTCGAACGCGCCGAGGAAGGCGAGATAGTGGCCGATGTCGGCGAGCGTCTCCGGATCGTTCGGATTGAGGGCGATGGCACGCTGCGCCTCCGCCTCGAACTTCTCGTTCTCGCCGCGAAAGAAATGCACGATCGCCAACCAGCACCGGGCGTAGGCGTTCTGCGGATCCAGCCGCGTCGCCGCCTCGGCCATCGTCAGCGCCCGCGCCACCGGGTCCGGGCGCGGGTTCGTCCCGAAGCGATGCTCGGCGAGATAGACGTTGGCGAGGAGGGCGTGCGCGTCGGCGCTGGCCGGGTCGAGTGCGACCGCCTTCTCCAGCAGGTCGCGCGCCTCGGCATGCGCCTCGCGCGTCAGCGAGGCGGTGTAGCGGCGCGCGCGCAGGACGCAGTCGTAGGCATCGAGTTCGGCGAGGCTCTTTCTCAGGGCGCGCTGCAGCCCGGCATCCTGGATCCTGACGCCCAGGGTCGCCGCGATGGTGCGCGTGACGTCGTCCTGGACGGCGAAGAGGTCTGCCATCTCGCGGTCGTAGTGGTCGGCCCACAGGTGCAGGCCGGTACCGGCGTCGATCAGCCGGGCGGTGACGCGCACGCGGCCGCCGGCCCGTCGGACACTGCCCTGGACGACATAGCCGGCGCCCAGTTCGGCGCTGAGCTCCCGCAGATCGATCCGGCGTCCCTTGAAGCGGAAGGTGGAGGTGCGGGCGATGACCAGCAGGTCGCGAAAACGCGACAGGTTGGTGATGATGTCCTCGGTCAGGCCGTCGGCGAAATAGGCGTCGACCTCGGCGCTGAGGTTGTCGAACGGCAGGACGGCGAGCACCGGCTTGGTCTGCGCCGCCGGGGAACCGGTCGGGGCGACGACGGGCGGGACGGGTGCCGAGCCGGGCGCCGGGACAGCCAGGGAACCGGCTTCGGGCCTTCCCGCAGGGTCGCGCCTGCGGACGTCGCCGACGAAGCGGAAGCCGCGGCCGTGCACCGTCCGGATCAGGCTCTGCGTGCGGCCGTCGTCGCCGATCGCCTGGCGCGCCGACTTGAGGCAGGTGGAGATCGTCGCCTCGGTTACGGCGCGGCCGCCCCAGATCGCCTCGACGATCTCGTCGCGGCTGACCATCCGGTCGTTGTGGCGCAGCAGGAAGTGCAGCAGGTCGAAAACCTGCGGCTCGACCTTGTAGGGTCGGCCGTCCTGCCGGAGCTCGTAGAGCTCCGTGTCGAGTTCCCTGTCGCCGAACGCGAAGATCATCGAGGTCCGCACCATTCGCCCCTCGGGGGCCGCCCGCAGGACGCCACGCAGACGTCTCCGGGTGCCCGGGCCGATCATAGCCGTTCGGGCGTATCGCGCGGCGCTCGATTTTTCAGGCGATCCTCAGGAATTTCTCAGCGCGCCGTCAAGCCCGGCGCCGGGCGTGGTGGCAGGATCGCTCACAGGCCGCGGGGCGGACCCGCGACGACGACCGAGAAGGAGCACGTCATGCCGCTCGTCGACATTCAGCTGATCGAAGGCGTTTTCACGGCCGACCAGAAGAAGAGCATGATCGAGAAGGTGACCGACGTCATGGTCGGGATCGAGGGCGAGGCGATGCGCGGCGTCACCTGGGTCCGGGTGATGGAGGTGCCCAGCGGCGCCTGGGGCATCGGCGGCAAGGGCCTGACCGCCGAGGACGTGAAGGCGCTTCAGGCGTCCGGCGCCTGACCGCGGCATCGTCCGCGCCGGGAGGAACGGGAGCGGGCGACCGCTCCCGTCGATCTCAGTCCAGTTCGGGGATCACCCAGAGCGGCGGTTCGCCGCGGGCGACGCGCTGGACATTGTCGAAGGCGTTGCGCAGGCGGGTGCGGTTGCTGTCCCAGGTCGGGCCGGCGAGGTGCGCGGTCAGCACCACGTTGTCGAGGCCGAGCAGCGGGTTGTCGGGCTTCGGCGGCTCCTCGGCGAAGACGTCGAGTCCGGCGCCGGCGATCTTGCCGGACGAGAGCGCGGCATGCAACGCGGGCTCGTCGACGACTGGGCCACGGGCGGTGTTGACCAGGATCGCCGACGGCTTCATCAGCGCCAGTTCGGCCGCTCCGATCATGCCCGCGGTCGACGGGTTCAGCGGCGTGTGCAGCGAGACGATGTCGGACTCGCGCAGCAGTTCGCCGAACAGGCGGAAGCGCACGTCCAGCGCATCCTCGCGGTCCTCGGGCAGGCGGTCGATGTCGTAATAGATGACGCGCATGCCGAACGCCTGGGCCAGGCGCGCGGTCTTCTTGCCGATCGTGCCGAGGCCGACGATGCCGAGCGTGCGGCCGCGCATCTCGTAGACGCGCGGCATGGAATTGCCGCGCCAGCGGCCGGCGGCGACGTTGTTGTGCTGCCAGACCAGCCGGCGCGAGACGGCCAGCATCAGCAGGATGGCGTGCTCGGAGACGGCGGTGGAATTGGCGCCGCCATTGTTGGCGACCGGCACCCGCGCCTTCACGGCTGCGGCGAGGTCGGCGCGGTCATAGCCGGCGTTGAGCAGCTGGATCAGCTTCAGCTTCGGCGCCGCCTTGTAGAGTGCCTCGCGGATCTGCCCGTCCACATAGCCCACGAGATAGTCGGCGTCGGCGAGGGCGGCGAAGAACTCCGGCGTGCCGGCGCTGGTCATGACCGTCTCGAAGCCGGCCGGTGCCATCTCCATGGCCAGGGCGTCGTTGTCGGCAGAATATTTGGTGAGGACGATCTTGCCGCTCATGCGGGGCTGCTCCGGGGCTGTTGGGCGCTGATGTCAGGCAGGAAGAAAACCGGCGATCTCGATCATCTCGCGCGAGCGGGTGACGCGGTCGCCCCAGACGCGGTCGAACTCGGCGACGAGTTGGTTCAGCGTCTCGGGGCCGGTCGCGGCGCGCATCGCGGCGGCGTCGGCAAAGTCGTAGATCGCGTAGTGCACCGACGGGTCGGTCAGGCTCCAGCCGCGGCGGGCCGAGCGCGCGCCGAACATCCGCACCGCGTCGGGCAGGTGCTCGTCGGCGTACCATTTGTCGAAGGCGGCGCGGTCGGCCTCCGCGGCCACCACCGCGCGGACCATGAAACAGGCACCTGGATTCATCGGGGTTCCTCCGCCGCGCGATCTGGCGTCGCGTCGGCTCGTCAGCCTAGCGCGTGCCGTGGCGACGCGGAAGAAGGGGGCCGGGCCCGCGCGCTTCGAGGCGCGCCCTGCGGGCGCTCCTTAGCACGAGGGCCCTTTGTCCCGGAGTCAGCCGAAGCGCGCGGTGGCCAGCGTGCCGAGGTTGCCCTCGGGCGTGATCGACCAGAGCTCGACGGTGTTCGCGTCGGCGCCCGGCTTGCCGGCGACCTTGAAGGGTGCCGTATCGAACAGCGGCGCGCGGGCCTGAAAGTCGAAGCCGGTCAGGGTGCGGCCCGGCATGTTCTTCAGGGCCAGTTCCTGCAGGAAGGTCGCCGTCAGCGGCCCGTGCACGATCAGGCCCGGATAGCCCTCGACCTCGGTCACGTACTTGCGGTCGTAATGGATGCGGTGGCCGTTGAAGGTGACCGCCGAGTAGCGGAACAGCATCACCGGGTTCGGCTCGACCGTCTCGATCCACGTGTGGTCGGACGGCGCCGGGTTGGTCTTGCCGCTGTTGCCGGCGGGCGCGTTCGGCGGGGGATTGTCGCGGTAGACGATGTCCCACTGCTCGGTCATCGCCAGGCCGTCGGCGCCGAAGAAGTCGTTGTCGACGGTGCAGATGACCAGCGTGCCGGTGCGGCCCGGCTTGATCTGCACGTCGGCGATCCTGGAGACGCGGCGCATCGCCTCGCCGACGCGCAGCGGCTTGATGTATTTCGTGCGCGCGCCGCCGAACATGCGCCGTGGCAGCGGCACCGGCGGCATGAAGCCGCCGCGCGCCGGATGGCCGTCCGGGCCGATCTGCGAGGCCGGGACGCGCGGCTGGAAGAAGCACCAGTGCGCCATCGGCGGGATCGGATCGCCCTCCTTCGGCACGTCGGGCTTGTCGAGCAGGGCGTAGAGGCCGTGCACCATCTGAGCGGCGGCGCGCTCCTCGACCTCCTCGGTGCGGCCGATCCAGTCGCGCAGGTGATTGAGGTCCTGAGTCATGCCGCGAATTCCTTCCTGATCGCTTCGCCTTGCTGGTCGAGATCGGGGACGGCGCCGCCGACCGGCGCCTCGCCCGCATAATAGGTCGCCGGTGCGGTGACGCTGACCGGGCCGGCCGAGGTGTCGACGGTGACGCGGCGCAGGGCCGGGTGCTTCGACAGGTCGGCGACCGAATTGACGCTGCCGAACGGCACGTCGCCGGTGCGCAGCCGGTCGTGCAGTTCCTGGCGGGTCAGCGTGCCGGTGATGCCCTCGATGACGCCCTCGACGAAGGGCCGGTTGTCGACGCGCGCCACCGTCGTCGCCGAGCGCGGATCGGTCTTCAGGTCGGGGCGCAGCAGCACGTGGTCGCAGAAGCGTTCCCACTCGCGCTGGTTCTGCACCGCGATCAGGGTCTTGGCGCCATCCTTCGACGAGAAGGCGCCGTAGGGCACCAGCAGCGGATGACCCAGCGCAATGCGTGGCCAGGGCCGGTTGCCGTATTCGTGGTGCAGCAGCGGTCCCGCCATCCAGTCGGCCATCGAGGAGAAGAGCGAGGCCTTCACGCCCTTGCCCTTGCCGGTCTTCTCGCGCTCGTAGAGTGCCTGGAGCACGGCGGCGTGGGCGAACATGCCGGTCGCCACGTCGCAGGCCGAGACGCCGATGCGGCACTGTTCCTCCGGCGTGCCGGTGACCGAGCAGATGCCGCTCTCGGCCTGGATCAGCATGTCGTAGGCCTTCATCTGGCTGTAGGGCTCGCCCACCTCGCCATAGCCGCTGATGTCGACGGTGATCAGGCGGGGGTAGCGGGCCCGCAGCGCCTCCGAGCCGAAGCCGGCGCGGTCGATGGCGCCCGGCGCCAGGTTCTGAATCCAGACGTCGGCCTTGGCCAGCAGCCGGTGCAGCAGATCCTGGTCCGCCTGCGCCTTGATGTCGATGACCAGCGATTCCTTGCCGCGGTTCAGCCAGACGAAATAGGAGGACTGGCCGTGCACGAAATTGTCGTAGGCGCGGGCGAAGTCGCCGCCGGACCGCTCCAGCTTGATGACCCGCGCACCGCCGTCGGCGAGGCGGCAGGACAGGAAGGGGGCGGCGACCGCCTGTTCGAGGCTGACGACGAGGAGTCCGTCGAGGGGACCGGGCATAGAGGAACTGTCTCCCGTGCTGACCCCCGGCGCGATGGCGGCCGGCAAATGTCCGTGCCTTCCGGGGCCGGCCGGACTTCGCAACATCCCGGCCGGCCGGTCAAGGGGGAAGCGGCGCGCGACGAAGCCACTCGGTGTAGAGAAGGAGTTCGGCGCGGTGGCGCGTGCGGCTTGATTAGTGCCGGGAACCTTCCCGCAGATTGCGTTTCCTCCCGTAAGTGCTTAATCAGAGCCTCATACCGCGCCAGCGATTCCAGATCGTTCCGCACCCGGCATAGCCGCACGGCCGACCGAAGGAGAGACCCCGTGTCAGTGACAGGCCAGGACACCCTCAAGACCCGCCGTACGCTCAAGGCCGGCGGCAAGAGCTACGACTATTTCAGCATCGAGGAGGCGTCCAAGACCCTCGGCGACGTGTCGCGCCTGCCCTTCTCGCTGAAGGTGCTGCTCGAGAACCTGCTGCGCTACGAGGACGGCCGTACGGTCAAGGTCGACGACCTGAAGCAGTTCGCGGCTTGGCTCGGCGAGCGCAAGTCGAACGCCGAGATCGCCTACCGTCCGGCGCGCGTGCTGATGCAGGACTTCACCGGCGTCCCCGCCGTGGTCGATCTCGCCGCCATGCGCGACGCGATGCAGGCCCTGGGCGGCAGCGCCCAGCGCATCAATCCGCTGGTGCCGGTCGACCTCGTCATCGACCACTCGGTGATGGTCGACGCCTTCGGCAACGACAAGGCGTTCGTCGCCAACGTCGAGAACGAGTTCGAGCGCAACCGCGAGCGCTACGAGTTCCTGCGCTGGGGCGCGTCGGCCTTCCACAATTTCCGCGTGGTCCCGCCGGGCACCGGCATCTGCCATCAGGTCAACCTGGAATATCTGGCCCAGGTGGTCTGGACGGCGACCGAGGACGGCAAGGAGATCGCCTATCCCGACACGCTGGTCGGCACCGACAGTCACACGACGATGGTCAACGGCCTCGCCGTTCTGGGCTGGGGCGTCGGCGGCATCGAAGCCGAAGCCGCGATGCTCGGCCAGCCGGTCTCCATGGTCATCCCCGAGGTCATCGGCTTCAAGCTGACCGGCGCGCTGCGCGAGGGCACCACGGCGACCGACCTCGTGCTCCGCGTCACCGAGATGCTCCGCAAGAAGGGCGTCGTCGGCAAGTTCGTCGAGTTCTACGGCCCCGGCCTCGATTCCATGACGCTGGCCGACCGCGCCACCATCGGCAACATGGCCCCCGAGTACGGCGCCACCTGCGGCTTCTTCCCGATCGACAAGGAAGTGCTGAACTACATGCGCCTGACCGGCCGCGACGAGGGCCGCGTGGCGCTGGTCGAGGCGTACGCCAAGGCGCAGGGCATGTGGCGCGACGCGAACACGCCCGATCCCGTCTTCACCGACAGCCTGGAACTCGACATCGGCACGGTCGAGCCGGCGCTCGCCGGCCCGAAGCGTCCGCAGGACCGGGTGCTGCTGTCCGGCGTCGCACCGCAGATCAAGAAGATGCTCGACGACGCCGGGACCAACCGCTCGGTCCAGGTCGAGGGCGAGAACTACCAGATCTCCGACGGCGACGTGGTCATCGCGGCCATCACCAGCTGCACCAACACCTCCAACCCCAGCGTCATGCTGGCGGCCGGCCTGCTCGCCCGCAACGCGGTCGCCAAGGGCCTGAAGGTGAAGCCCTGGGTGAAGACGTCGCTGGCGCCGGGCAGCCAGGTGGTGACCGACTACTACAACGCGGCGGGCCTGACGGACTCGCTCGACGCGTTGGGCTTCAACCTCGTCGGCTACGGTTGCACGACCTGCATCGGCAACTCCGGCCCGCTGAACGAGCCGATCGCCAACGCGATCGATTCCGCGGACCTGACCGTCGGCGCCGTGCTCTCCGGCAACCGCAACTTCGAGGGCCGCGTCCATCCGCAGGTGAAGGCCAACTACCTGGCATCGCCGCCGCTGGTGGTGGCCTATGCGCTGGCCGGCAGCCTGAAGATGAACCTGACCGAGGAGCCGCTGGGCAAGGGCTCGGACGGGCAGGACGTCTATCTGCGCGACATCTGGCCGTCGAACCAGGAAGTGGCCGACACCATCCGCCAGTTCGTCACGCCGGAGATGTTCCGCGAGCGCTACGGCAACGTGTTCGAGGGCCCGAAGGAGTGGCGCGACCTCGCCACCACCAACAGCGAGGTCTATCGCTGGAACGGCGGCAGCACCTATGTGAAGAACCCGCCCTATTTCGAGGACATGCCGCGCGAGCCGGGTGCGGTCAGTGACGTGACCGGCGGGCGCATCCTCACCCTGCTGGCGGACAGCATCACGACCGACCACATCTCGCCCGCCGGCTCGATCAAGCGCGACGGACCGGCCGGCGAGTACCTGCTGGAGCATCAGGTTCGCCCCGGCGACTTCAACTCCTACGGTGCCCGCCGCGGCAACCATGAAGTCATGATGCGCGGCACCTTCGCCAACATCCGCATCAAGAACGAGACGGCCCCCGGCACCGAGGGCGGCGTGACCAAGTACGCGCCGACCGGCGAGGTGATGCCGATCTACGACGCCGCCATGCGCTACATGGCCGACGGCGTGCCGCTGATCGCCATCGCCGGCAAGGAGTACGGCACGGGCTCGTCGCGCGACTGGGCGGCGAAGGGTACGCGCCTGCTAGGCATCAAGGCCGTCATCGCCGAGAGCTTCGAGCGCATCCATCGCTCGAACCTGGTCGGGATGGGCGTCCTGCCGCTGGAGTTCAAGGATGGCCAGACGCGCAAGACCCTGGGTCTGGACGGCAGCGAAGTCATCGACATCGTCGGCGTCGAGCAGGGCCTGAAGCCGCGCATGGACCTGACCTGCCGCATCCACCGCGCCGACGGCAAGGTGGACGAGATCCAGCTGCGCTGCCGGATCGATACGCTGGACGAGGTCGACTACTACAAGCACGGCGGCATCCTGCCCTACGTGCTGCGCAGCCTGATGGCGGCCTGATCCGGCGGGCCACGGCCTGCCTCGGCAGGCCGTGTGGACGGCGTTCGAGAAGGGTGCAATTCGGGAAGGGCGGGGCGGCCTAAGGGTCGCTCCGCCCGTTTTCGTTCGGGGGCTCGTCCTGCGGCTCGTCGAGTGCCTCGGCGGCCTGTTCGTCTTCCGTCTGGAAGGCTTCCGGCAAAGCGGCGTCGTCGGGGCGGCCGATCGCCGTGGCGGCGGGCCGGGCGTCGAGCAGGCCGGAGGCGCGCATCTCCTCCAGCCCCGGCAGGTCGGCGATGGCGTTCAGCGAGAAATGCTCGAGGAAGGCGTCGGTGGTGATCCAGGTCAACGGCCTGCCGGGGGCTTCGCGCCGCTTGCCCGGCGCCACCCAGCCCGCCTCCAGCAGCACGTCGAGGGTGCCCTTACCGAGGGACACGCCGCGCACCTCCTCGATCTCGGGGCGGGTGACCGGCTGGTGGTAGGCGATGACCGCCAGCGTCTCCATCGCCGCGCGCGACAGGCGCTTCGGCTGCGGCCGCTCGACCCGCAGGGTGGGCGCGATGTCGGCGGCGGTGCGGAAGGTCCAGCCGCCGGAGACGGCGGTGAGCTCGACGCCGCGGCCGCGGTAGTGCTCGGTCAGTTCGGCCAGCAGCGCCCGCACGTCGGTACCCTCCGGCAGGCGTGCGGCCAGTTCCGCCTCCGGCACGGGCTGCTCGGCCGCGAAGATCACGGCCTCGGCGATGCGGATCAGGCTGAAGTCGGCTTCCATGCTTCAGTCTTCGGGATCTGCGCCGTCTTCGGCAACCGTTTCGTCGCCCGCTTCGTCCTCGTCGTCGCCCATGCGCGGCGGCGCCGGCCGCAGCAGCAGCGGGCCGAAGGCCGCGTCCTGGCGCAGCTCGACCCGGCCGGCCTTAGCCATCTCTAGGGTGGCCGAGAAGGTGGCGGCGATGGCGGAGCGGCGGTAGACGCCGCTGCGCAGGTTCGCCGGCAGGAAGCTCGACAGCGCCTGCCAGTCCGCGGCGCCGGGCGGCATGCGGCCGAGCATCCGCTCCAGCCGCTCGAACGCGTCGTCGAGGGAGTAGAGATCGGGCGCGGTCAGCACGAACTGGCCCTGGGCGCCGCGCCGACGCAGCGCGGTGTAGGTGCGCAGCAGGTCGAACAGGCTGGCGCTCCACTGCGGCCGGCCGATGAAGGTGATGCCCTCCGGGGCCCCGCGCGCGAACACCTCCTCGCCCAGTTTCGGCCGGGCGAACAGCCGCACCGCGCCCTCCTGCATCGCCTCCAGCCGGCGCAGCTGGAAGGCCAGCGCCTCGGCCATCTGCTCGGCGGTCGGCGGCGTCGTATCGGCGTGCGGCGGTGGCAGCAGCAGGCGGCTCTTGAGGTAGGCGAGCCAGGCGGCCATCACGAGATAGTCGGCGGCCAGTTCCAGGCGCAGGTTCTGCGCGCGCGCGACGAAATCGAGATACTGGTCGGCCAGCTTCAGGATCGAGATGCGTGCGAGGTCGACCTTCTGGTCGCGCGCCAGCGACAGGAGCAGGTCGATCGGCCCTTCGAACGTGCCGAGGTCGACGACGAGCGCCTCGTTCTCGCGCGGCACGGGCGCCGCCTCGAACGCGTCCCCGGTCGTCTGCCCGGTCGTCTGGTCAGTGGTCTGGCCGGTCATCCGGCGAATCCCGCGACCGTCAGGACCAGCACCGCCAGGGCATAGGCCGTGCCGAGGATGACGCTGGAGAAGAGGTCGAGATCCATGCCGATCCGGTTGCCGAGGAAGGGCAGGAGGAAGACGAGGCCGAGGACGATCAGCAGGCCCCAGCGTTCCAGCCGGGCGAAGGGCACGGCGAGGCGGTAGGGCAGCAGGCCGGTCACGATCCGGCCACCGTCGAGCGGCGGCAGCGGCATCATGTTGAAGACAGCGATCACGAGGTTGAAGAGGATCGCGTTCTCCAGGTTGCGCCCCGCCCATTCGAGCGCGAAGGACGGCAGGTAGGGCAGGGTGTGGAGCAGCAGCGCCGCCACGAACGCGATCAGCAGGTTGGCGGCCGGGCCGGCCGCGGCGACCAGGACCATGTGCCAGCGCGGATTGCGCAGCCGCTCGACGGCGACCGGGACCGGCTTGGCGTAGCCCAGCATGAAGCGGCCGCCGGACAGCAGCAGGATCATCGCCGGCAGGACGACCGTGCCGAAGGGGTCGACATGGCGCAGCGGGTTGAAGCTGACGCGCCCGAGCCGCCGGGCCGTGTCGTCGCCGAGTTTCCAGGCGGCCCAGCCGTGCGCCGCCTCGTGCAGGGTGATCGCGAGCAGGACGGGCAGGGCCCAGACCGAGACCGCGCGGGCGAGATCGGCGATATCGGGGATCAAGCGTCCGACCCGGTGCCCGTGCCGGTACCCGCCTCGGCGCGTGCCCGCAGCGCCGCGAGGCGCGTCCAGCCGGCCTCGGCGTCGAACGGGGCGGGCCTGCGCAGGTGCGACCGGGCGGAGCGCCAGCGGCGCAGGCCGTCGGCGTCGAGCCGCCCGGCCGACGCGGCGACCGCCTCCATCTCCACCATGCGGCCGTTGCAGTGCAGTGCTACATCGCAACCGGCGGCACGCGATGCCGCGGTGCGCTCCGCCAGCGTGCCCTGCAGCGCCGCCATCGACAGGTCATCGCTCATCAGCAGGCCGTCGAAGCCGATGCGCCGGCGGATCACCGTGTCGATCACGGTGGGCGACAGGGTGGCGCAGCGGTCGGCGTCCCAGGCGGGATAGAGGATGTGGGCCGTCATCGCCATCGGCACCCCGGAAAGGGCCTTGAACGGGGCGAGGTCGAAGCCGTCGAGTTCGGCGTCGGACGCCGTCACGACAGGCAGCGCGACATGGCTGTCGGCGTCGGCGCGGCCATGCCCGGGGATGTGCTTGGCGACCGGCAGCACGCCGCCTTCCATCAGGCCGCGGGCGTAGACGGCACCCAGGTCGGCGACGACGGCGGGGTCGCCGGAAAAGGCGCGGTCGCCGACGATCGGGTCGCGGGCGTCCGGATGCAGCACGTCCAGCACCGGCGCGCAGTTCACCGTGATGCCCAGGGGATGCAGCATGTCGGCGGTCAGGCGGGCAATTAGGAAGGCCGCTTCCCGCCCCGCCTCGCGTTCGTCGGCGTAGAGCGCGCCCGCGATCGCGGCCGGCGGCAGCCTGCGCCAGAACGGCGGCTGCAGGCGGGCGACGCGGCCGCCCTCCTGGTCGATCAGCACCGGCGCGTCTGCGCGGCCGACGGCGGTACGCAGGTCGTCGACGAGGGCGCGGACCTGGTCCGGTGCCGTGCAGTTGCGGCGGAACAGGATGAAGCCGAGCGGATCGGCGTCGGCGAAGAAGCGCCGTTCGGCCGCGGTCAGCGATTCCCCGGAACAGCCGAGGATGGCGGCGCCCGGCGCCGCGGGCCGGTCTTCAGGGCGCGACGACGATGCAACCGACATTGCGGGCCTTCAATTGGCTGCACAGCATGTCCGCCAGGGTCTTCTCCGGCAGCGGCCCCGCCTGCACGCGGTGATAGACGCCGCGGCTGCCGAGGTCGACGCGCTCGTAACTGGCCTCCAGCCGGCCGAGCAGGTCGGAATTGGCCTTGCGCGCACGCTCCCACGCGGTGCGCGCCTCCGCCT
Source organism: Constrictibacter sp. MBR-5 (assembly GCF_040549485.1). Lineage (NCBI taxonomy): Bacteria > Pseudomonadati > Pseudomonadota > Alphaproteobacteria > Rhodospirillales > Allostellaceae > Constrictibacter > Constrictibacter sp. MBR-5. The sequence continues at coordinate 133,117 of NZ_JBEPTK010000012.1, read as the reverse complement.
CGCTGCGCAGCGAGGCGATCTGCACGCGGTAGCCGCCGCCACGCGACGGCTGCGGCGCCCGTGCCGTCTCGGCCGGCTGAGCCGGCGGTGCCGTCTCGGCCGGCTGGGTGGGCGGTGCCGGCGGCTGTGCCGGGGTGGGGGCGGGCGTCGGCACCGGCAAGGCCTCCGCCGGCCTTTCCTCCGGCGCCGGCGCCGGCGTGCGCTCCTCCGGCCGCGGCAGCGGCGAGACCGTCACGCCTTCGGACGGCACAGGCGGCGCCTCAGGTTCGGCCGGCATCGGCGGCGGCCGGTCCACCGGCTCCTCCGGCCGCGGCAGCAGGGTGGCGTCTTTCGGCGACGGCGGCGGCGCGTCGGACAGCAGCTGTTCGTAGACCAGCTTGTCGCGGAAGGGCACCTGCATCCCGCCGGGGTCGTCCGGCTCGGTGCGGAGGGGATCGGTGCGGGCGGTGATTAGCGGCACCTCGCTGTCCACCATGGCACTCTTGCCCATGGTGTAGGCGTACCAGATCGCCCCGCCGAAGGCGGCCAGCACGACCACGGCGCCGACGACCGGCAGGCGCCGGCGTGCCCGCACCGGCAGGCCCGGCGTGCCGCGGTCGCGCCTCCTGTCGACGGGCGGCATCAGCGCATCTCCTCGGCGGCTGCGATGCCGAAGACCTGCAGGCCCGAGGCGACGACCGTGGCCACGCCCTTCAGCAGCGCCATGCGGGCCATGGTGGTCTCCGGCGCCTCCGGCAGGATAAATCGCAGGCTCGGGTCCTCGCGGCCCTTGTTCCACAGGGCGTGGAACAGGAAGGCGAGCTCGGACAGGTAGAAGGCGAGGCGGTGCGGCTCGTGCGCCTGGGCCGCACCCTCGACGATGCGCGGCCACGCCGCCAGCGCCTTGATGACCGCCAGTTCGTCGGGATCGGTCAGGCGGTCGAGCGGCGCGTCGGCGAGCGCTGCGGCCGACAGGTCGACGCCCGGCATCGCCTCCGCAGCGTTGCGGAAGACCGAGCAGGCGCGGGCATGGGCGTACTGGACGTAGAAGACCGGGTTGTCGCGCGACTGCTCGACCACCTTTACCAGGTCGAAGTCGAGCGCGGCGTCGTTCTTGCGCGTCAGCATGATGAAGCGGACGACGTCCTTGCCGACCTCGTCGACCACCTCGCGCAGGGAGACGAAATCGCCCGAGCGCTTCGACATGCGCACCAGTTCGCCGCCGCGCAGGATGCGCACCAGCTGGCAGAGCTTCACGTCGATCTCGGCCTTGCCGCCGGTCAGCGCCTGGACCGCGGCGTTGACCCGCTTCACGTAGCCGCCGTGGTCGGCGCCCCAGACGTCGATCAGGGTCTGGAAGCCGCGGTTCACCTTGTCGAAGTGATAGGCGATGTCGCTGGCGAAATAGGTCCAGCTGCCGTCGGACTTCTGCAGCGGCCGGTCGACATCGTCGCCGAAGGCGCTGGAGCGGAACAGCAGCTGCGGCCGCGGCTCCCAGTCCTCGATCATCTTGCCCTTCGGCGGCTCCAGCACGCCGCGATAGACGTGGCCGCCGTCCTCCAGCGTCTTCACCGCCGCGTCAACCTTGCCGCCCGCCACCAGGGCGCGCTCGGAGGCGAACAGGTCGTGGCGGATGCCGACGGCCTCCAGGTCCTCGCGGATCAGCGCCATCATGGCGTCGATGGCGGCGTCGCGGACGACCGGCAGCCAGGCGCTCTCGTCCTGGTCGCGCAGCGCCGTGCCGTGCCGCTCGGCCAGCATGTGCCCGACGGGCACGAGATAGTCGCCGGGGTACAGCCCCTCGGGCACGTCGCCGAGCGTCTCGCCCAGCGCCTCGCGGTAGCGGTGGAAGGCGGAGCGCGCCAGCACGTCGACCTGGGCGCCGGCGTCGTTCACGTAGTATTCCCGCGCGACGTCGTAGCCGGCCTTGGTCAGCAGGGAAGCGAGGACGTCGCCGAAGACGGCGCCGCGGCCGTGGCCGACATGCAGCGGGCCGGTCGGGTTGGCCGAGACGTATTCGACGTTGACGCGCGTGCCGGCACCGACGGTCGAGTCGCCGTAGGCGAGGCCGTCGCGCAGCACCTCGCGCAGGCGGTCGCGCCAGAAGGCGTCGGACAGGCGCAGGTTGATGAAGCCGGGCCCGGCGACCTCCACCGCGGCGACGTCGGGATGCTCGCGCAGGCGCGCGGCAACCCGCTCGGCCAGGTCGCGCGGCTTCATGCCGGCGGGTTTGGCCAGCACCATGGCGGCGTTGGTGGCGACGTCGCCGTGCGTCGGGTCGCGCGGCGGCTCGGCCGAGATGCGGTCGAGGTCGAGCCCGGCCGGCAGCGTGCCCGCGGCGGCGAGATCGCGCAGGATGTCGGCGGTGACGGCTTGGAAGCGGCTGAAGACGTTCATCAAGTCTTGCTGTAGCGGTCGAACAGTCGGAAATGCTCGTCGAGCGCGAACCGATCCGTCATCCCGGCGATATAGTCGGCGGCGACCCTGGCCGTCCGGGCGGTACCCGGTGCGTCCGCGAGCGCCCGCCATTCGTCGGGCAACGTGTTCGGCTCCGCGTGGAAGAGCGCGAAGAGGTCCTTTACCACACGACGCGCCTTGCTGGTCATCCGGTTGACCCGCCAGTGCCTGTACATGTGGGTCCAGAGGAACTGCTTCAACGCGCGGTCGTGCGCCTGCATCTCGTCGGAAAAGGCGACGAGCGGCGCCGGCAGCCCGCGCACCGCCTCGGCCGAAGCCGGCTGCGCGGCCGCGATGCGCCGCCGCGTCTCTGCGAGCACGTCGGTGATCATGACGTCGATCATGCGTCGGACGACCTCGTGGGCGAGGCGCGGCCGGTCGAGGTCGCCCCAGCGGTCCCGCACGGCACCGATCAGCGGCCCGACCAGCGGCAGGCCGGCGAGGTCGGCCTCGTCGAACAGGCCGGCGCGCAGGCCGTCGTCGACGTCGTGGCTGTTGTAGGCGATGTCGTCGGCCAGTGCGGCGACCTGGGCCTCGGGACCAGGGAAGGTATCGAGGTCGAGCGGGTGGCGCGCGTCGTAGGCGGCGATCGCCTCGGCCGGCACGGCGCCGGCGGCCGCGTGCGGGCCGGCGGCATAGGGTCCCCTGAGCGGGCCGTTGTGCTTGACCACGCCCTCCAGCGTCTCCCAGGTCAGGTTCAGGCCGTCGAAGGCGGCATAGCGGCGTTCCAGCCGCGTCAGGATGCGCAGCGTCTGGACGTTGTGGTCGAAGCCGCCGTAGGCGGCGAGGCCGTCCTGCAGCGCGCGCTCGCCGGCATGGCCGAAGGGCGTGTGGCCGAGGTCGTGGGCGAGCGCCAGGGCTTCGGCCAGATCCTCGTCGAGGCCGAGGCTGCGCGACAGGGACCGCGCGATCTGCGCCACCTCCAGCGAGTGGGTGAGGCGGGTCCGGTAGTGGTCGCCCTCGTGATAGATGAAGACCTGGGTCTTGTACTGCAGGCGCCGGAAGGCGGTCGCATGGATGATGCGGTCGCGGTCGCGCTGGAACGGCGTCCGGTTGGCCGATTCGGATTCGGGCACGAGCCGGCCGCGCGTCCGGTCGGCGCGGGTGGCGAAGGGGGCGCGCATGGCGCGGACACTATAGGCCGCGGCGTCGCCCGACAATTGTGCTGGTGCGGCGGGCGGTGCCGGCGCGCCGGTCAGTTCATCAGGCGCCCGCCGTTCACGTCGAGCGTCGTGCCGGTGATGTAGCTGGCGTCGTCCGAGGCGAGGAAGAGGATGGCCGCCGCGATCTCCTCCGGTCGGGCGGCGCGGCCCAGCGGGATCGCCGCCATCCGCGCCGCCTGATCCGCCGGGTCGAGCGCCTCGTAGCGGCTGCGCACGCGGTCGGTGAAGACCGTGCCGGGGGCCACCGCATTGACCGCCACGCCGTTCGCCGCTTCCTCGAACGCCAGCTTGCGGGTGAAGCCGATGACCGCGGCCTTGGCGGTCGAATAGTGCAGGTTGGAGATCTCGCTGATGCCGCGGCCGGCGATCGAGGCGAGGTTCACGATGCGGCCGTAGCGCCGTGCCCGCATGCCCGGCAGAACGGCGCGGGTCATCAGAAAGGCGCTGGTCAGGTTGATCGCCAGGAACCGGTCCCATTCGTCGCGTCCCAGGTCCTCGATCGGCCGCGGATTGGCGCCGAATCCCACATTGTTGATCAGGATGTCGGCGGGGCCGAGGCCGGCTTCGGCCGTGTCCGCCGCCGCCCGCACCTGCGCCTCGTCCGTCGCGTCGCCGGTGACGTAGAGGAGGCGGTTGCCGCCGTCGCCTGCGTCGCGGCGCAGTGCCGCGGCGAAGTCTCCGTCCTCCGGCTCCATGTCGATCACCGCGAGGCGGCCGCCTTCGGCGAGGAAGCGCAGGGCGGTGGCGCGGCCGATGCCCTTGGCGCCGCCGGTCAGGATGGCGGTGCGGCCCTCGAAGCGCCGGCCGTGTGCGAAAGCGTCGGAAGACTGGTCCACGGGCTGTTCCTCCTCGCAGTGTTTTCCGCAGTGTCGCACGCGGAAAACACTGCGCGAAGGTGCCCCCCAAGGGTGGAAGGGAGGCCGCTCCGCCCGGCCTACTCGTCCGAGGGTTCGCTGTCGGGGCCGGTGATCATCGCCTCGGCGACGAGGCCCGCATTGGCGCGGATCGCCTTCTCGATGGCGTCGGCGACGTCCGGGTGCTCGCGCAGATAGGTCTTGGCGTTCTCGCGGCCCTGGCCGACCCGGTCGCCGTTGTAGGAGAACCAGGCGCCCGACTTCTCGACGATGTTCGCCTGCACGCCGAGGTCGAGCAGCTCACCCGTCTTCGACACGCCCTGGCCGTACATGATGTCGAATTCGACCACCCGGAACGGCGGCGCCATCTTGTTCTTGACGACCTTGACGCGGGTCTGGTTGCCGGTGACGACGTCGCGCTCCTTGATCGCGCCGATGCGGCGGATGTCGAGGCGGACCGAGGCGTAGAATTTCAGCGCGTTGCCGCCCGTCGTCGTCTCCGGGTTGCCGAACATGACGCCGATCTTCATGCGGATCTGGTTGATGAAGATGACGATCGTGCGCGACTTGGAGATGGAGGCGGTCAGCTTGCGCAGCGCCTGGCTCATCAGGCGGGCCTGCAGGCCGGGCAGCGAATCGCCCATTTCGCCCTCGATCTCGGCGCGTGGCACGAGGGCCGCGACGCTGTCGACGACCAGGACGTCGAGGGCGCCCGAGCGCACCAGCGTGTCGACGATCTCCAGCGCCTGCTCGCCGGTGTCCGGCTGCGAGATCAGCAGTTCGTCGAGGTTGACGCCGAGCTTCTTGGCGTAGGACGGGTCGAGCGCGTGTTCGGCGTCGACGAAACCGCAGACGCCGCCCTTCTTCTGCGCCTCGGCGACGACGTGCAGCGCCAGGGTCGTCTTGCCCGAACTCTCCGGCCCGTAGATCTCGATGACGCGGCCGCGCGGCAGGCCGCCGATGCCGAGCGCGATGTCGAGCCCGAGCGAGCCCGTCGACACCACGTCCGCCTCGACCGGCGCCTCGCGCTGACCGAGCCGCATGATCGAGCCCTTGCCGAACGCCTTCTCGATCTGGCCGAGAGCGGCGTCGAGCGCCTTCTGCTTGTCCATGCTGTCCTTTTCGACGAGGCGAAGTGCGGTCGACATGTGCGAGGGCTCCCTTATTCCACAGCGTCCGCGTCCTGCGCAACGAAAGGGCGGCGGACGGATTTCGACAGCGCCCGATGCGGCGTCCTTGATGCGCAATGTACGCGGTTTGTTCCTGTTCCGCAAACGTTCTTTTGCCCGATTCACGGCGGCGGAGGTCGTCGTATGCAACCGGCGTTTGCAACATATTTTAAGTCCCGTGTTCGAGCCTCCGCCTGGGCAGGCGCCGAGGGCCGTTGCGCGACGGAGCTTGCCGCGGCCCGTGACCGACAGCCTTTCCGTTTGCGCCGATATTCCGCACGGCGATAATGCGCGACCGAACGGAGAGGACCTTCCCATGGCGGTACAACGCGGCCGGCACTTCCTGCAGATCCCCGGGCCGAGCAACGTGCCCGACCGCATCCTGCGGGCGATCGACAATCCGACCATGGACCATCGCGGTCCGGCGTTCGGCGTCATGTCGCGCGAGATCCTGCAGGGCCTGCACGGCGTCTTCGGCTGTGCCGGGCCGGTGATCATCTACCCGGCCTCCGGCACGGGTGCCTGGGAGGCGGCGCTGGTCAACACGCTCTCCGCCGGCGACCGCGTTCTGATGTACGAGACAGGTTGGTTCGCGACGCTCTGGCGCGAGCTGGCCGGCAAGCTGGGGCTCGAGGCGGAGTTCCTGTCGGGCGACTGGCGGCACGGCGCCGACCCGGCGGCGATGGAGGCGCGTCTGCGCGAGGATCGTGACCACGCGATCAAGGCCGTCTGCGTCGTCCACAACGAGACCTCGACCGGCGTCACCAGCCGCGTCGCCGAGGTGCGCGCCGCGATCGACCGCGCCGGCCATCCGGCGCTGCTGATGGTCGACACGATCTCGTCGCTGGGGTCGATGGACTACCGCCACGACGACTGGGGCGTCGACGTCACGGTGGCCGGCTCGCAGAAGGGCCTGATGCTGCCGCCGGGCCTGTCCTTCAACGCGATCAGCCAGAAGGCGCTCGCCGCGTCGAAGTCGGCGCGGCTGCCGCGGGCCTTCTGGGACTGGGAGGCGATGCTGAAGGCGAACGCCACCGGCTATTTTCCCTACACGCCGGCGACCAACCTGCTCTACGGCCTGCGCGAGGCGATCGCCATGCTGGAGGAGGAGGGCATGGCGAACGTCTTCGCCCGCCACCACCGGCTGGCCGAGGCGACGCGGCGCGCCGTGCGCGCCTGGGGCCTGGAGGTGCTGTGCCAGGAGCCGCAGGAGTACAGCAGCGTGCTGACCGCCGTCCTGCTGCCCGAGGGGCACGACGCCGACGTCTTCCGCCGCATCACCCTGGAGAAGTTCAACATGTCGCTCGGCAACGGCCTGGGCAAGCTGCAGGGGCGGGTCTTCCGCATCGGCCATCTGGGCGACATGAACGAACTGATGCTGTGCGGCACCCTGGCGGGAGTCGAAATGGGCCTCGCCGCCGCAGGCGTTCCGCACGCCAAGGGCGGCGTGCAGGCGGCGATGGACTATCTGAACGGCAACGCCTGAGGCCCACCGCGCGCCCCGCGGCATTCCGCTTCGGAACATCCACGGCGTCATCCCGTTGTCATCACGTCGTTTTCGGAGCGGCGGGGTGTCGCGCGGCCGGCGCACGCCGGGGCCTCCCGGCTCCCGCTCCGGCCTGAGGAGAGACGGGCTGATGGAGACATACCTGCCGCTGCCGATCGAGGGCTACGCCCTGATCGGCAACACCTTCACCAGCGCGCTCGTCGGCAGGAACGGCTCGATCGACTGGCTGTGCATGCCGCATTTCGACTCGGCCGCCTGCTTCGCCGCACTGCTCGGCACGAGCGACAACGGGCGCTGGCTGATCGCGCCGCAGGCGGCGGCCCGCAGCGTCACGCGGCGCTATCAGGGCGACACGCTGATCCTGGAGACGGTGTTCACGACCGACGAGGGCGAGGTCGCGGTCATCGACTTCATGCCGGTGCCACCCGACGATAGCCGGATGGACCTGATCCGCATCGTCGAGGGGCGGCGCGGGCGGGTCGCCATGTGCATGGACCTCGCCCTGCGCTTCGACTACGGCCGGGTGAAGCCGTGGGTGCGGCGGATGCCGAACGGCATCAACGCCATCGCCGGCCCCGACGCGGTTCAGCTGACTGCGCCGGTGGACATGCGCGGCGAGGCCTTCCACACCGTCGCGGACTTCACTGTGGCGGCGGGCGAACGGGTGCCCTTCTCACTCACCTGGCGCCGCTCGCATCTGGCGCCCTGCCTGCCGATGGATGCCGAGCGGGCGCTGGACGTGATCCGCGAACTGTCCCGGAGCTGGATCGAGCGCAACACCTATCGCGGCAAGTGGGACGCCGAGGTCAAGCGCTCGCTGCTGACCCTGAAGGCGCTGACCTTCTCGCCGACCGGGGCGATCGTGGCGGCGCCCACCACCTCGCTGCCCGAGCATCTGGGCGGCGTGCGCAATTGGGACTATCGCTATTGCTGGCTGCGCGACGCGACGCTGACGCTCTACTCGCTGCTGACCTGCGGCTATCGCGACGAGGCGGCGGCGTGGCGGGCCTGGCTGCTGCGGGCGATCGCCGGCGACCCGTCGGAACTGCAGATCATGTACGGCCTGGCGGGCGAGCGGCGCCTGCTGGAGCACGAGCTCGACTGGCTGCCCGGCTATCACGGCAGCAAGCCGGTGCGGATCGGCAACGCCGCCTTCGACCAGTTCCAGCTCGACGTCTACGGCGAGGTGATGGACGCGCTGCACGCCGCGCGGCGCTTCGGGCTAGAGCCGGACGACGACGCGTGGCGCATGCAGCAGACGATGCTGCACTATCTCGAGGACCGGTGGGACCGCGAGGACGAGGGCATCTGGGAGGTGCGCGGGCCGCGGCGGCACTTCACCCATTCGAACATGATGGCTTGGGTGGCGTTCGACCGTGCCGTGAAGGCCGTCGAGGAGTCCGGCCGAGACGGGCCGGTCGAGCGCTGGCGCGCGGTGCGCGACCGCATCCACGCCGACGTCTGCGCACGCGGCTACAGCGAGGAACGCGGCACCTTCGTGCAGTATTACGGCGGCGACGCGCTCGACGCGGCCCTGCTGATGATCCCCCTGGTGGGCTTCCTGCCTGCGGAGGACCCGCGCGTCCGCCGCACCATAGAGGCGATCGAGCGCGAGCTGACGGTCGATGGGCTGGTGCTCCGCTACCACTCCGAGGAGGTCGCCGACGGACTGCCGCCGGGCGAGGGCGCGTTCCTGGCGTGCAGCTTCTGGCTCTGCGACGCGCTGGCGATGATCGGCCGCCGCGACGAGGCGGTCAACCGGTTCGAGAAGCTGCTGGCGATGTGCAACGACGTCGGCCTGCTCGCAGAGGAGTACGACCCGAAGGGGAGGCGCCAGCTCGGCAACTTCCCCCAGGCCTTCTCGCACATCGCCCTGATCAACACGGCGCACAACCTGAACCCGTCGGCCGAGCCGGGGCCCGGCGTGCGCCATGCCGGCGGCGAGCCCGACCGCGCCGCCCGCAGCCACCAGCAGGGGCAGGCGGACTGACGTCCGGCGCGGACCTTACCACCTACCAGGTGTCGATGTTCGGCCGCTTCTTGCCGGCGCGCGGCGGGATCGGCGGCAGGGAGCGCAGGCCGGACATGATCCAGCGCCGCGTGTCGGCCGGGTCGATCACGTCGTCCAGCTCGAAGAAGCTGGCGATCGACAGCGCCTTGCCCTGCTCGTACATGCCGGCGACGCGCCTGTCGTAGGCGGCCTTGCGCTCGGCCGGGTCCTCGATCTTCGCCAGCTCGTCGCGATAGCCCAGCTTCACGGCACCCTCCAGCCCCATGCCGCCGAACTCGCCGGTCGGCCAGGAGATGGTCATGAAGGGCGCGTGGAAGCCGCCGCCGGCCATGCCCTGGGCGCCCAGGCCGTAGCCCTTGCGCAGCACCACCGTGAAGACCGGCACGGTGATGTTGGCGGCGATCACGAACATGCGGCAGCAGTGGCGGACGAGGCCGGTGCGCTCGTATTCCGGGCCGACCATGTTGCCCGGCGTGTCGCACAGCGACAGGATCGGGATGTCGAAGGCGTCGCAGAGCTGCATGAAGCGGGCGGCCTTGTCCGAGGCGTCGCTGTCGATGGCGCCGCCCAGGTGCATCGGGTTGTTGGCGATGACGCCGAGCGGCCGGCCCTCGACGCGGATGAAGGCGGTGACGATGCCGTGGCCGAAGCCGCGCCGCACCTCCAGTACCGAGCCGGCGTCGGCCAGCGTGTCGATCACCCGGCGCACGTCGTAGACGCGCAGCCGGTTCTCCGGGATGGCGCGGCGCAGCAGGCGCTGGTCGGCGCAGTCCCAGTCGGCGACGGGGCCCTGGAAATAGGACAGGTATTTCTTCGCGACCGCGACGGCCTCTTCCTCGTCGGCGACGGCGATGTCGACCACGCCGTTCGGCACCTGTACCGACATCGGGCCGACTTCCTCGGGCTTGAACACGCCCAGGCCGCCGCCCTCGATCATGGCGGGGCCGCCCATGCCGATGGTCGAATTGGCGGTCGCGATAATCACGTCGCAGCAGCCGAGCAGCACGGCGTTGCCGGCGAAGCAGCGGCCGGACGTGATGCCGACCAGCGGCACCAGGCCCGACAGCTTGCCGAAGCGCTGGAACGCCTCGGTCTGCAGGTTGGCGCCGAACATCACGTCGGTGTCGCCAGGCCGGCCGCCGCCGCCCTCGGCGAACAGGACCAGCGGCAGGCGCCATTCGTGCGCCAGCTCGAACATCCGGTCCTTCTTCTGGTGGTTCTTCTTGCCCTGGGTGCCGGCGAGGACGGTGTAGTCGTAGGCGACCACCATCGTGCGCGCCGCCTCGTCCGGGAAGCGGTCGCCGTTGACGCGGCCGATGCCGCAGACCAGGCCGTCGGCCGGCGTGCGGTCGATCAGGTCCTGCATCGCCATACGCTGGCGCCGGGCGGCAAGGGTCAGGGCGCCGTACTCGATGAAGCTGTCGGGATCGACCAGATCGTCGACATTCTCGCGCACGGTGCGCTGGCCGGTCTTGCGCCGGCGTGCGACGGCGTCGGGCCGGGCGGGGTCGAGCGTCTTCGCCTTGCGCGCCAGCACCTCGGCGAGGTCGGGCCGGATCGCGTCCAGGTCTATCTCCTCGTCGGCCGCGGCCTCGCCCGCGCCGACGTCGGCCTCCTCGATGAAGGCGAGCGGATGGTCCTCCAGCACCGTGTCGCCGCGCTCCACGGTGATCCGGCGGACGATGCCGGAGACCTGGGCGGCGATGACGTGCTCCATCTTCATCGCCTCCATGACCAGCACCTGCTCGCCCTGGCGCACGGCCGCACCTTCGCCCACGGTGACGCTGACGATGGTGCCCTGCATCGGGGCGGGCAGCGGCACGGTGTTCTCCGGCCCGGTCACGTCGGACGGCGACGCCGTGTCATAGGCGGACGGCATCGCCTCGGCCACCACGTCGGCGCCGCCGTCCTTGCCGTAGGCCAGCACGGCGAGCGGATCGGCCGCGTCGACGCGGGCGCCGACGCGTCGCGTCGCGGCGGCGGGCTCGAAATAGAGGCGCTGGTGCGCCGCCGGGTCGGTCCCGATCAGCGCCGGCCGCTCCTCAATGAAGCCGGTATGCACGCGGCCGGCGAGGAAGTCGGGATCGCGCAGCACGTTCTGCAGGAAGGGCGCGTTGGTCGGGGCGCCGGCGATGCGGAACTCGGACAGGGCGCGATAGGCCTTGGCCGCGGCGCGTTCCAGGCCGCCGTGCGCGCCGTCGCCGGCGGCGTGGACGATCACCTTGGCGAGCAGCGAGTCGAAGCGCGGGTTGGTACGGTAGCCGGGATAGCCGTAGCCGTCGACGCGCACGCCGGGGCCGGCGGGCGGTTCGTAGGCGGTGAGGGTGCCGCCGGCCGGCTTGGCCATGCCGCCTTCGCCCATCGTCTCCAGATTGACGCGCAGCTGGATGGCGGTGCCGCGCGGCGCCGGCACGCGGTCGCGGCCGAGGCCCAGCGCGGCCAGGGTCCCGCCGCCGGCGATCTCCAGCTGTAGGCGGACGATGTCGAGACCGGTCACCTCCTCGGTGACGGTGTGCTCGACCTGCAGGCGGGCGTTCGTCTCGATGAAGGCGAAGGGCGCGTCCTCGCCCTCCCGACTGGCGTCGAGCAGGAACTCCACCGTGCCGGCGTTGCGGTAGCGCACGGCCTCGGCGAGGTTCAGCGCGGCACCGAGGATCCGCTCGCGCACGGAAGGCGACAGGTTCGGCGCCGGCGCGATCTCGACGATCTTCTGGCGCTGGCGCTGGACGCTGCACTCGCGCTCCCACAGGTGGCAGACATCGCCGGTGCCGTCGCCCAGGATCTGCACCTCGATGTGCCGGGCCTTGGGGAACAGGCGCTCGGCGTAGAGGTCGCCGTTGCCGAAGGCGGCGCGCGCTTCCGACGCGCAGCGCTCGTACGCTTCGGGGAGGTCCTCCGCCCGGCGCACCGGGCGCATGCCGCGTCCGCCGCCGCCGGCGGCGGCCTTTAGCATGACCGCGCCGTTCGGGCCGAGCGAGGCGAAGAAGGCCTTCACCTGCTCCAGCGTGCTGACACCCGCGGTGCCCTCCAGCACGGGCACGCCGCAGCGCTGCGCCAGGGTCCGGGCGCTGGTCTTGTCGCCGAACAGGTCCAGTGCGTCCGGATCCGGTCCGACGAAGATGATGCCGGCCTCGGCGCAGGCGCGCGCGAAGCCGGCATTCTCGGCGAGGAAGCCGTAGCCGGGGTGGATGGCGTCGCAGCCCGCCTCCCGTGCCACGCCGATGATGCGCGCCGCGTCCAGGTAGGCGGCGACACCGGTGCCCGGCAGCGGCCGCGCCTCGTCCGCCTTGCGGACGTGCAGCGACGTGGCATCGTCCTCGGAGAAGACGGCGACGCTGCGGATGTCGAGTTCGGCCGCGGCGCGGGCGATGCGGATGGCGATCTCGCCGCGATTGGCGATCAGGAGCGAACGGATTGGCACGGGGGACGGGCTCTCGTCTGTAGCGGCGCTTTGTCCGTACAGGTTAGCAGGCGGCAGCGGGCGAGAGCCAGGGGCGGCGTGGCCGCCCGCTGCCGTGCCCAACTCGGCCGTTCTCATCCCTCAGTCGTCGTCGTCGTCCGGCGTGTCGCGAGCCGCGAGGAACTCGCCGAGGCCGTGCATGCCGTCGACATGGTCGGCGAAGACCTTCATGACGACCAGCATCGGTACGGCGATGATCGCGCCAACGATGCCCCACAGCCAGCCCCAGAAGGCGACGGCGAGGAAGACCGCGACGGAGTTCATCTCCAGCCGGCGGCCGACCAGCATCGGCGTGATGATCTGCCCCTCCAGGATCGTGCAGACGGCATAGACGGCCGGGGGCAGGAGGATGGCGCCGGGCGTGTCGAACGTGACGAGGCCGATCGCCCCGACCAGCAGGATGCCGATGCCGGCGCCGATATAGGGGACGAAGTTCAGCAGCGCCGCGACGATACCCCACAGGGCCGGATTGGGCAGGCCGACCGCCCACATGCCGATGCCGATCGCCACGCCCAGGCCGGCGTTGATCAGCGAGATGGTCAGCAGGTAGCGCGAGACCTCGCGCTGCACGGTCCGCGCGATGCGTATCCCGCGCTTCTTGTCGGACAGGGTGGGCAGCGTCTTCACCAGCTTTTCGAAGAACATGTCTCCGGAGGCCAGCAGGAAGAGCAGCAGGACGAGCGTGAGGCCGACCTTGGCCAGCACCTCCGGCACGCCGGTTGCGGCGCGCGACAGCAGGCCTGGCTCGGCGAGGACGACGCGCTGCGCCCTCGGGTCGCCGTTCTCCGCCATCTTCTCGACGCGGTTCGAGGCCTCGACCACGGCGTCGACGGGGCGGCGCAGGGTGGCGATCTTGCGCTGTACGTCGCGGGCGACGGTCGGAGCCTCGGCGATCCACTGGGTCACCGGGCCGCTCAGCCCATAGGCGGCGGAGCCGATGCCGAGCAACACGGCGACCACCAGGGCGACGGCGGTGATGCCTTCGGGCACGCCACGCCGTGCCAGGCCGCGCACGATCGGGCTCAGCACCAGCGCCAGCAGGAACGCCAGGCAGACGGGCAGCAGGAAGTCCTTGCCGAAGAACAGGGCACCGAGCAGCAGGAGCAGGAAGGTGCCGACCACGGCCGCGCGCAGCGTCTTGTCGACCGGCTGCGGGGCGGCGGCATGTGCGGTATCGCCCGGCGCCGCCACGGCGGCCGTTGCCTCGCTGTGTTCCTGCATTCGTTGGATCTCCCCCGGACATCGCACTAACCGCGCCGCGCGGCGCGCGTTCCGCGCCGTCGGGCCGGCGGCGCACGATTCTTGCTAGTCGATGCCGGACTGGACGGGAGACGTCGCCTCGGCCTTGTCTCGCCGGCCGTCCCGCAAGATGATCCCGTCCACAGCCCGACACCGAACGGAGCCGACCCCAATGTCCAAGCTTGTCCGCAGCGATGCAGAGCGCGACCTCGTCGACACGGCGCGCCGTGTCCTTCCGGGCGGCACGTTCGGCAACTTTCCCGGCGACATCGTCATCCGCTCCGGCAATGCCGGCCGCGTGACCGACGTCAGCGGCAACGAGTATGTCGACTACCTGCTGGGCTCCGGCCCGATGTTCGTCGGCCACAACCATCCCGAGGTGAACGCGGCGGTGCAGGAGCAGCTCGGCCGCGGCTCGACCTTCTTCGCGAACAACGAGTACGGCATCCGGCTCGCCGAGGCGATCGTCGACGCCATGGCCTGCGCCGAGCAGGTGCGCTTCGGCAGCAGCGGCACCGAGGCCGACTTCTATGCGATGCGTCTGGTCCGCGCCTATCGCAAGCGCGACAAGATCCTGAAGTTCGAGGGCGGCTATCACGGCATGAGCGACTACGGGCTGATGAGCCTGTGGCCGAAGCGCCCCGGCAACTTCCCGGTCGCCGCACCCGATTCCGCCGGCATTCCCGATGCGATCCGCCAGGAGATGATCGTCGCGCCCTACAACGACCTGGAAGCGGCAACGGCGCTGATCCGCGAGCATCACGACGAGCTGGCCGGCGTCATCATGGAGCCGTTCCAGCGCCTCGTACCGCCGAAGCCCGGCTTCCTGGAGGGCATGCGCGCGATCACCGAGGAATACGGCATCCCCCTGATCTTCGACGAGGTCGTGACCGGCTTCCGCTTCGCCTATGGCGGCGCACAGGAACTGTACGGCGTCGTGCCGGACGTCTGTACCCTGGGCAAGATCATCGGCGGCGGCTATCCGCTGTCGGCGGTCGCCGGCAAGGCGGAGATCATGAAGCATTTCGACAAGGCCGCCGTGGGCGACGACGCCTTCATGCCGCAGATCGGCACGCTGAGCGGCAATCCGGTCGCCGCCGTGGCCGGCCTCGCGACGCTGGAGATCCTGAAGCGGCCGGGCGCCTATGACGGCGTCTACCAGACCGGCCGGACGCTGATGGAGGGGCTGCAGGGGGCGCTCGACAATGCCGGCATCGCGGCCCGGGTGGTGGGATCGCCGGTCATGTTCGACGCGATCTTCGCCGCGGGCGAGGTGCACGACTATCGCGGCATGCTCGCCGGCGACCCGGCCAAGGCGAAGACCTTCAACCAGGCGATGCGCGAAAACGGCGTATTCAAGGGCGAGGGCAAGACCTACCTCTCGACCGCCCACGACGCGGCCGACGTGAAGGTGACTCTGGCGGCGTACGAGGAAGCCGCGAAGGCCGTCGCCGCGATGGGCTGACCGCCGGCCGGCACGCGCCGACCCGCCACCAGCCGGAACGCTGCCGCCGTCGCGGCGTTGGTCTGCCACCGGGGACACCCCGTCCCGGGCGGGCTGACGATCGTGCGAGGCTGCCGTGAAGGCGTTGGTCGGACTTGCCCGCGGTTTCGGCGGCGCGCTGATCTTCGCGCTGCCGATGCTGATGACCTCGGAGATGTGGGCGCTGGGCTTCCATATGGATCGGTGGCGGCTCGCGCTGCTCCTCGTCCTGAACATCCCGCTGCTGACGATGCTGTCGTTCCACGCCGGCTTCGAGGAGACCTTCGACTTCGGCGAAGACCTGCGCGACGCCTGCATCGCATACGGCATCGGCATCGTCGCGAGCGCCCTGTTCCTCGCCCTGTTCGGCATCGTCGAGCCGGGCCAGCCGGTCGGCGAGATCGTGGGCAAGATCGCGGTGCAGTCGGTTCCGGCGAGCATCGGCGCTCTGCTCGGCCGCAGCCAGCTCGGCGGCGGCCGCGCCTACCAGCCCCGCGGCGGCCGGACGCCCGGCTATCTCAGCGAACTGTTCCTCATGGCGATCGGCGCCCTCTTCCTGGGCCTCAACGTCGCGCCGACGGAGGAGATGGTGCTGATCTCCTACAAGATGACGGAGTGGCACATCCTGGCGCTGATCGGCCTGTCGCTGCTGCTGATGCACGGCTTCGTTTATGCCGTCGAGTTCCGCGGCGGCGAGGTCGCGGTGGCGTCGCAGCGCCTTTCGGGGCGGGCGTTCGTGCGGTTCACGCTGGTCGGCTACGCGATCGCGCTGCTCATCAGCTTCTACGTCCTCTGGAGCTTCGGCCGGACGGAGGACATGTCATTCACCCAGATGGTGATGGCGGTTTCGGTGCTCGGCTTCCCGGCGGCGATCGGCGCCGCCGCCGCCCGGCTCATCCTCTGAGGGTACCATGGGACGACCGCAGGACGGCGACCGGCAAGGCGCGGATGCGGAGCAGGAGCGGCAGGACGTCGCCGAGGATCCGGGCTCGACCCTGGTGGAGCGGATTGCGGCGTTCTTCTCGGCGCTGCTCATCGCGGCAATGATCGGCCTGGTGCTCTACCAGGCGATCACGGGGGCTGGTGCACGCCACCCCGACCTCGTCACCACCGTCGAGGAGGTGTTGCCCCAGGCCGGAGGCTTCCATGTCGTCTACCGTGTCGAAAACCGGGGCGGCGTGACGGCCGCCGCCGTGCGCGTCGAAGGCACCCTGTCCCACGGCGACGCGATCGCCGACATGGCAGAGGCGGAGATCGACTATGTCGCCGCCCATTCCAGCCATCGGGGCGGACTGATCTTCCGCGACGATCCGGCTGACTACGACCTGCGGCTGCACGTCACCGGCTATCGGCGCCCCTAGCGGCCGGCGGCCTGCGGCAGGTCGAGCCGGTAGAAGCGTGCAGCCGTCCCGTTGAACAGGGCCGTCTTCTCCGCGGCGCTCGCGCCCTTCGCCAGGAGCTTGCAGGCGTTCCAGAAGACGCCGTAGCCGTAGGAGCCTTTGTCGACGGGGAAGTTGCTCTCGAACATGCAGCGGTCGGCGCCGAAGGCCTCGATGCAGGTCTCGATATAGGGCCGCCACGCGTCGGCGAGACGTTCCGACGAGGGCGGGTCGTCGTGCTCGTGGAAGTCGAAGCCGTTGATGCGCATGCCGATGCCGCCGAGCTTCACATGCACGTTGGGCCGCTGCGCGAGGCGGCGGATCGCCGCGGACCAGTCGGCGAAGACCGCATCGCGCCGCCCGGCATAGGCGCCGATGCCGATCGGCCCGCCCACATGGTCGAGCACGATCCCGGTGTCCGGGAAGGCGGCGGCGAGGTCGGTCAGGTCGTCGATCTGCGGGTGGTAGAGCCAGGCATCGAACGTCAGGCCAAGCTTGCCCAACTCGGCGAAACCGGCGCGGAAGGCCGGGTCGGCCAGCAGGTAGCGCGGCGGGCTGTAGCCCGGGTTCATCAGCGACGCATCGGCGTCCCAGGCGGTGATGTGGCGGATGCCGCGGAAGCGCCCGCCGCCGGCCGCGACATGCGCCTCCAGCACCGGGCGAACGCCCTCGCCCAGGCGCAGGTCGGCGTGGCCGACGATGCCGGCGCAGACCCTGGTCGGGCCGTAGATGCCGCTCTCGCTCATCGCGGCGACGCCGGCGACGAATTCGGTCTCGCCGACGGGGCGCATCGCCTCCGGCCCGCCGGCGCGGTGGAAGGCCCGGCACTGGACGAAGACGGTGGCGACGATGTCGTGGCCTTGCCGCGTGTCTGCCAGCAGGTCGTCGAGCATGTAACGCCAGTGCGGCCGGTCCCACAGGTGATGGTGCGGGTCGACGATCGGCAGGTCGGGCTCCAGCGCCGGCTCGCTGCGGCGGGCGAGCCAGTCGTCGCGGACGGCGAGATAGGGGCTCGCGGCAGCGGGAGAGGGGGCGGCAGCGGGGGCGGTTGCGCTCATCGTGACCTCGCGCGGTTCAGGCGACCAGCGCCTGTTCGACCGTTGGGCCGTCGCCGGCGACGGTGGTGCGGCGCATATCGCGCGGTTCGGCCGGATCGAACGGGCGCGCGCGGTGCAGCGTGCAGCGATTGTCCCAGACGACGAGGTCGTCCTTGCGCCATTTGTGCGCATGGACGAATTCCGGCCGCGTCGCGATGTCCATCAGGTCGAGCAGCATCATGCGGCCCTCGGGCACCGGCATGCCGACGATCTCGCTGGCGTGCGAGGCGATGTAGAGCGACTTGCGGCCGGAACCGGGATGCGTGCGAACGAGCCGCTGCTGCACCGGCGGCAGGCCGGCGCGCTCCTCGGCCGTGAAGTCGGTGAAGCCGATGGTGGCGCGCGAATGGAAGATCGAGTGGACGGCGATCATGTCCTCGATCTGCGCCTTGGTCTTCTCGGGCAGCGAATCGTAGACGGCTCGCATATCGGAAAACTCGGTGTCGCCGCCCGCGCTCGGGACGACGCGGCCCGACAGCATCGAGTATTTCGCGGGCACCCGCTTGAACGAGCTGTCGGTGTGCCAGAGCCGGTTCGCGAGGCCGCTCATGCGCCGATAGTCGCTC
Source organism: Constrictibacter sp. MBR-5 (assembly GCF_040549485.1). NCBI lineage: Bacteria > Pseudomonadati > Pseudomonadota > Alphaproteobacteria > Rhodospirillales > Allostellaceae > Constrictibacter > Constrictibacter sp. MBR-5. The sequence goes on along the minus strand of NZ_JBEPTK010000012.1, from coordinate 114,753 downwards.
CCCTCCATCACCTTGTTGTTCTCGTCGAGGTTGGAGACGTCCGACATGTGCTGGTTGATGCGCAGCTTGGCCCCGGGCCGCAGCGTCGCGCGCGAGATCTCGAGCTCGCCGAACAGGCGCGAGAAGGCGAGCTGCTGCTCGTCGTCGATCGGCTGGTCGTGGAAGACGACGACGCCGTAGCGGTCGAGTGCCGCGACGATCTGCGACAGCGTGTCGGCGTCGACCGGCCGGCGCAGGTCGACGCCCTCGATCTCGGCGACGAATTCCGGGTGCAGCGGTTTCACTGCGAGCATGGCGCGTCCCTCGATGTCCGTACTTTTCGCCAGTATGCGACCGTCGTCCGGCGGAGGGCAACGGGGGGATGCGGCGGAAACCGGGCCGGACCGATGAACTGTCGACGGCGCGGACGCGTTAGGCGCGCGACGCCGCGGCAAACTCCGAGGTTCACGAAACGAAGAAGGCTCCCCCCGATGTTCTTCGACAGCTGGTCCGACCTGTTTCGCGTGGTCGTCGTCGGCTCGCTCGCTTATGTGGCGCTGGTGGCGTTCCTGCGGGTGACGGGCAAGCGCACGCTGTCCAAGCTGAACGCCTTCGACCTGGTGGTCACCGTGGCGCTCGGTTCGACCCTGGCGACGGTCCTGCTCAACGCAGACGTGTCGCTGTCCGAGGGGGTACTCGCCTTCGCGCTGCTGATCGGCCTGCAATACGGCATCACATGGCTTTCCGTCCGCTCCGAGCGGTTCCAGGGGATGATCAAGGCCGAGCCGACGCTGCTGCTCTATCGCGGGCGCTACCTGCGCGATGCGATGCGCCGGCAGCGGGTGACCACGGAGGAGATATTGTCGGTGCTCCGGACGGAAGGCGTAACGCGGGTCGAGGATGCCGGTGCGGTCGTGCTCGAAACCGACGGGTCGATCAGCGTGCTGTCCGACCTGGGCGCGGAAACGGCGACCGTTCTGGCGACCACGAACGTGCCCGAGCGTTAGGGTGGGCCGCTGCCAGACGTCGCCACTAAATCAGCCCGAGGGCGCGGCAGCGGTCGAGGTCGGCGATCGCGTCCACGTCCCACAGCGTCGCCGGCTCCGTCCACGAGAGGCGCAGATCGCGCAGGCGGGCGCGCGTCTCCGCCATCACCGTGGCCGTGCTCCAGGTCATGCCGGCGAAGATGCCGGGTGCCGGCCGGCGCAGGCCGACGAGGACGTAGCCGCCGTCCTCGACCGGAAGGAAGACGGCATCATGATCCCGGAGTGCCGCTGCGCAGGCCCGCAGGTGTTCCGGCGTGAGGACGGGGCAATCGGTGCCGACCAGCAGCAGCGGCCCCGGTGCGGCCTCGAACGCGGCCGCCATGCGTGCGCCGAGGTCGCCCTCCGCCTGGCGGCGCAGCGCCACCGTGCCGCGGAGCGCCGCGAAGGCCGGATGCGTGCCGTCGGGCGCGCACCAGAGCGTGACGGGACCGAGCCCGGCCGCGAGCGCCGTCGCCACCGTTCGCGCGATGAAGCGGCCCTGCAGGGCCGCCGCCCCCTCGGCGCCGAGGGCGGGGATCAGCCGGGTCTTGGCGTAGCCGGGGACGGGCGCCTTGGCGAAGACGGCGATGCCGACGGGTTCAGGGCCGACGCGTTGGGGGCCGACGGGTTCAGCCATCGCGCGGCACGTAGCCGTAGCGCCGGGCGAGGGCGGCCGGGTCGGCGCCGAGCGCATAGGCGAGCCGCAGCCGCCACATCAGCAGGATCGTGCCCAGCGCGCCGTTCTTGTCCCAGCGCCGGCCGGACGTCGTCACGCGCTGCCGCAGGCACACGGGGCGCGCCATGCGCCGCAGGCGGGCGGACAGTGCGATATCCTCCATCAGCGGGATGTCCGGAAAGCGGCCGGCGGCGTCGAACGCCGCCCGCCGGACGAAGATCGCCTGGTCGCCGGTCGCGATGCCGGTCAGGCGCGACCGCAGGTTCATCATGGCGGCGACCAGCGGCAGCGCCGGATGGCGGCCTTCGATCGTCACGTCGAAGCGGCCCCAGAGCGCTGCAGGGTCGGCCAGCGCGGCGGCGATCGTCGCCTCTGCGTCGCCGGGCAGCCGCGTGTCGGCATGCAGGAAGAGCAGGATGTCGCCACGTGCGGCTGCGGCGCCCGCATTCATCTGCGAGGCCCGGCCGCGCGGGGCGGTGACCACCCGGTCGCAGTGCGGCGCGGCGATCCCGGGGGTGCCGTCGCGGCTGCCGCCGTCGGCGACGATCACGTCGCAGCCGTTCCGCCGCAACGCCGCCAGCCTGCCCAGGGCGGCTTCGATGGTCGCCGCCTCGTCGAGGGCCGGGACGATGATGGACAGCATCGGCGCACAGCGCCTCCCGTTGAACGCCCGTTGACGACAGGGTGATCGCCTGCCGCGCGAGTCCCGTACCATATCGGCATGCTAAACTCGTACGACGATCCCGCCAGCCGAAGGCCGCTCGATGCTGCACGCCACCGCCTCCGCGATCGACGCGTCGCTCCTCACCCGCGAGGCGGCGAAGTTCCGCGACCCCCTGCGCACCGCCGACGGGCAGGAGCGGGCGGAGGTCGCGCTGCGCCGGCTCGATACGCTCTGGTTCAACACCGGTACGCTCTGCAACATCACCTGCGCCCACTGCTACATCGAATCGAGCCCGCGCAACGACCGCCTCGTCTACATCACGCGGGCGGAGGTGGCGGCCTACCTGGACGAGATCGACGCGGACGGCTTGGGGACGCGTGAGATCGGCTTCACCGGCGGCGAGCCGTTCATGAATCCCGAGATGCCGGCGATGATGGAAGAGTGTCTGTCGCGCGGCTACCGCACGCTGGTGCTGACCAACGCCATGCGGCCGATGGCGCGGCTGAAGCGGCAACTGCTCGACCTCAACCAGCGCTTCGGCGCGCGGCTGACGATCCGCGTCTCGCTCGACCACCATACCCCGGAGCGGCACGAGGAGGAGCGCGGGCCGCGGACCTGGCAGCCGACGCTCGACGGGCTGATCTGGCTGTCGCGGAACGGGTTCGACCTGAGCGTCGCCGCCCGCACCCTCTGGGGAGAGAGCGAGGAGGCCGAGCGCGCCGGCTTCGCCCGTCTGTTCGCCGCGCACGGGATCCCGGTGGACGCGAGCGATCCGTCGCGGCTGGTCCTGTTTCCGGAGATGGATCCGGCGGCCGTGGTGCCCGAGATCACGACCGCCTGCTGGGGCATCCTCGGCAAGTCGCCGAACGACGTGATGTGCGCCGGATCGCGCATGGTGGTGAAGCGCAAGGGCGCCGACGCGCCGGCCGTCGTCGCATGCACGCTGCTGCCTTACGACTCCGCGTTCGAACTCGGCCGCACGCTGGCCGAGGCGTCGGGGCCGGTGCGGCTGAACCACCGCCACTGCGCCAAGTTCTGCGTGCTGGGCGGCGCCAGCTGCAGCGCGTGACGCCGGGCGGGACCGCCCGGCGAGGCCGTCAGGCCGAGCCGGTCACCAGGCCGATCGTTTCCTGACAGAGCGGCTTCTGGAAGCAGGCATCGGCGCCGAGCGATCGGGCCACCGGCAGCAGGTCGAGTTTCACCCGCTTCCCACCCGCCGACATTGCGACGATGCGCAGCCGGGGCCTGAGTTTGCGCGCCGCCTGGATCAGTTCGAGCCCGTCCATTTCGGGCATCAGGACGTCGGTGACCAGCGTGCCGATCTCCGCATCGTGCATGAGCATCCGCAGCGCCTCCCGGCCGTTGCAGGCTTCCGCCACGATCTCGCCGGCGCGGCCGAGAAGATGCACCGCGATCATCCGGGTCAGCTGGTCGTCGTCCACCACCAGGATCTTCGTCATCGATCCTGTCCCAGCCGATGTGAGGCCTCGGGGCGGGCGCTTCGCGCCTGCCCGCGATGGGCGGACAGCGTAAAGATCTGGGCCGTCATCTGCGTGTCTCCGGTGAGAGGTTCATCCTCTGTCCGCAAGCGCAGTGCCAGCCTGCAAATCCACGGTCTGCGCCGTTCCGGCGCCCGGCCGGCGGCGCAGAATGCGAGTGGCGGACAAACTGTCCGGTCGATTCGGCCATCGCCCCGGTGCCCTCGCAGGCAATCGTTCACGTTTGGGTGAGAGGGTCGAGCCTCGGGATCCCAATGGCTGTAGAGGAACGGGCCGGATGCGCTCGAAAGTGCGTTGGACACAGGGGCTGATCTGCGCGACGGGCCTGCTGCTCCTGGCGCTGTTCTGGATCGGCACGACCGTTCATTTCAGCCTGCGCACCGATGCCGCCGTCTCGCAGGCCCGGCGCGACGCCGGCAATCTGGCGATGGCGCTGGAGAAGCAGACCGAGCGCGCCATCAAGGGTCTCGACCAGACGATCCTGTTCATCAAGGCGGACTACGAGAAGAGCGGCGGCGATTTCGACCTGAACGCCTGGACCAGAAAGGCGCCCCTGCTCAACCCGCTTGCCCTGCAGGTCGCGATCATCGATTCGGACGGCATGCTGAAGGATACCAGCCTCGGCGTGCCGGCGAAGCCGATCGACCTCAGCGACCGCGAGCATTTTCGGATGCATACCGATCGGGACACCGGCCTGTTCATCAGCAAGCCGGTCCTAGGGCGCGTTTCCGGCCAGTGGTCGGTCCAGCTCAGCCGCCGCCTCGAAAAGGCGGACGGGAGCTTCGACGGCGTTCTCGTGGTTTCGGCCAGTCCCAACTACATCGCCCGCTTCCTCGCCTCGGTCGATATCGGACGCGACGGCGCGGTGACCCTGATCGGGCGGGACGGTTACATCCGTGCCCATGCAACCGGAATGGGGGAACTCTACGGACGTCGGATCGCAGACAGTCCGCTCTTCGACGAATTGAAGCACTCGGCGACGGGCATGTACCGGGCGCGCAGCGTCATCGACGGCGTCGAGCGGATCTACGCCTATCGTGCCGTCGACGAGACCTCGCTCGTCGTTTCGGTCGGCATCTCCGTCGAAGAGCTGCTCGCCCCGATCCGCGGCGACACGGTGGCGTTCCATACCTATGGCGGCATCGGAACGATCTGCTTCATCGGGCTGCTGGTCCTCCTCGTGCGCGAACTCGGCAGCCGCGCCAGGCGCGAAGCCGAAATCTTCGAGAAGAAGCAGAGGCTGGCGAGCGCGAACCAGGCGCTCGCCGAGAGCGAGAGCCGCTACCGGACCGTCGTGGACGATCTGAAGGAGGTCATCTTCAGGACCGACGCCGCCGGGGTGTGGACCTTCCTGAACCCCGCCTGGACGGAAATCACCGGCTATCCCGTGAAGAGCAGCCTCGGCCGCCGCTTCCTCGACTTCATCCACCCGGACGACCGCGCGCTCAACGCCGAGCGCTTCCAGCCGCTGATCGAGCGGCGGAAGGACTATTGCCGGCACGAGATCCGCTACCTCACCCGTGACGGCGGCTATCGCTGGATGGAGGTATTCGCGCGTCTCACCTTGGACGGCGCCGGCAACGTCCTCGGCACGGCCGGGACGCTCAACGACGTCACCGACCGGCACCTGGTGATCGACGCGCTGAAGACCAGCGAGGCGCGCATGCGCTCGATCATGGACGGCGCGCTGGATGCGATGGTCACGACCGACGACTGCGGGCGGGTCATCGAGTTCAACCCCGCCGCGGAGAGGATCTTCGGCTATCCGCGCGACGCGGCGACGAGCCGCCTCCTGGCCGACCTGATCCTGCCGCCGCACCGCCGCGCGGGCGGTGACAACGCGGTGGCGCTGACGGGGCCGCAGGCGGTCCTGGACCGGCGCATCGAGATGACGCTCGTCCGTGCCGACGGGTCCGAGTTTCCGTGCGAGTTCGCGGTGACGCGCAGCGAGGTCGACGGCGAGGTCCTGTTCACGGCGCATCTGCGCGACATCACGCTGCGCCGCGAGTACGAACGTCGGCTCCGGGAGGCGAAGGAGGAGGCCGAGCGTGCCGGCAGCGTCCGCACGAAATTCCTCGCGACCATGAGCCACGAGATCCGCACGCCGCTGAACGCCGTCATCGGCCTGTCCGGGCTGCTGCTCGACATGGATCTCGACGAGAAGCAGCGGCACCATGTGGGCATCCTGCGCGATTCCGCCGACCACCTGCTCTATCTGATCAACGACATCCTCGATCTGGCAAAGTTGGACGCGGACCGGATCGAGATGGAGCACACGGTCTTCGAGCTCGAGCCGCTGCTGGAGAGCTGCGTCGGCATCCTGCAGCCGCGTGCCGATGCGCGCGGCCTGGGCTTGCGTATGACGATCGGCCCCGACGTGCCGCGGACCCTGATCGGCGACCCGGGCCGGATCCGTCAGATCCTCTTCAACATCGCCGGCAACGGGATCAAGTTCACGAAGGCCGGCGAAGTCTCGATACACGCGGAGTGCGCGGGCGAGCGCGACGGACGCGCGCTCATCCGGCTCGTCGTCCGCGACACCGGGATCGGCATTCCCGCAGAGATCATCCCGCAGCTGTTCCAGGATTTCTCCCAGGCGGAAGCCGGTGGCGAGACCCTCGGCGGCACCGGCCTCGGCCTTTCCATCTCCCGTCGCCTCACGGCGAAGATGGGCGGCACGATCGACGTCGAATCCACGCCCGGCCGGGGAACCGTCTTCACCATCCAGCTTCCGCTGGAGCGCGGGCCCAGCCAGGTCCTGGAACGGGAACGGGCGGAGGTGATCGAGCAGGAGATCGGCCAGCACCTGCGGATCCTCCTGGTCGAGGACAATCCCACGAACCAGCTCGTCGCGACCGCGATGCTGGAAAAATTCGGCTGCCGCGTCGACGTCGCCGGCAATGGCTGGGAAGGCGTCCAGGCGGTGCGCGACCTGTCCTACGACGCCGTCCTGATGGACATGCGGATGCCGGAGATGGACGGGCCGACGGCCGCCCGGGCCATCCGCGCGCTGCCGGGCCCGATGCGCGACGTGCCGATCATCGCGCTGACGGCGAACGCCTTCGCCCACGACCGCGACACCTGTCTGGCGGCGGGCATGAACGACTTCCTGCCGAAGCCCTTCTCGGCGACGGCGCTACGCGCCGCCATTCTGGCGGCGGTCGCCAAGGCGAAGCCGGATCCCGCTGCGTCGCCCGTGCCAGGGCACGCCGAAGGAGAGGATGTCGACCTGATCCAGCTCGGCGACCTGGTCGACGGCTGCTCGGAGGCGGATGCCACCCGCTTCCTCGCGATGTTCCTACAGGAGACGGAAGCGCGCCTGGCGCGGATGCGCGGTGCGGCGGCGGCGGGCGAGCTGCCCGCCCTGGCGGTCGAGGCGCATTCGCTGAAGGGGGCTGCGACGACCTTCAGCTGCCCGCGGCTCGGTGCGGCGGCGGCGGCGCTCGAAGTGGCAGCCGACGCCGGCGTCGGCAACGAGGTACCGGGCCTGCTCGACGAGGTGGCGCAGGCGTTCGAGCGGGCCAGCGGGATCCTGTCGCATCGGCTGCGGTCGGCGGCATAGCCGCGACGCGGCCGGCGGTCGCGCGGCCGGCCGTCCGGCAGCGGACGGTCCGGCAGTGGACGGTCAGGCTGCGGTCGGGCCGCTCCATGCGGCGCGCTTGCGGTAGATCGTCTTCACGCTGATGCCGAGCCGTTGCGCCGCGCGCGTCATGTTGCCGTCGCAGAGGGTGATGGCCCGCTCGATCGCCTCCCGTTCCAGATCGTCGAGGGGGCGGATCTCGTCCTCGCTGTCGTCCATCCTCTCATCGGTCCGGCGGCCCTGGGCGAGGTCGAGCACCGGCCCGAGCATCTCGATGCCGACCCGGTCGCCGTCGTGCAGGACGGTGATGTTCCGCACGACGTTCTGGAGCTGCCGCACGTTTCCGGGCCAGGGGTAGGAGGCTAGCAGGGCTTCCGCCTCTGCCGTGAAGCCCTGGAAGCGCTTGCCTTCCTCGGCGGCGAAGCGGCGCAGCAAATGGCGCCCGATGATGACCGCGTCGTCGCCGCGATGGCGCAGCGGCGGCAGGTGGATCGGCAGGACGTGGAGACGGTAGTAGAGATCCTCGCGGAAGCGGCCGGCGCGGACCTCCTCCATGGGATCCCGGTTGGTCGCGCAGACGAACCGCACGTCCACCTGTTCCGGCCGGTCGCTGCCGACCTTCTGCACGACCCCCGTCTGCAGGAAGCGCAGGAGGCGCGTCTGCAGGGTCAGGTCCATGTCGCAGATTTCGTCCAGGAAGAGGGTCCCACGGTGCGCGCGCGACGCGGCGCCCTCGCGGTTCGCCGTGGCGCCGGTGAACGCGCCCCTGGTATGGCCGAAGATCTCGCTCTCGATCAGGTCGCGGGGAAACGCGCCGCAGTTGATCGCCACGAACGGCCCGGCGGCACGGCCGCTGCGCCGGTGGATCGCCTCGGCGCAGACCTCCTTGCCGGTGCCGCTCTCCCCGGTGATGAACACGGTCGCGGTGCTGGCGGCGGCCTGTTCGACGATGCGGTAGACCGCCTGCATCGACGCGTCCGTGCCGACGAACCCCTCGAACCCCTCGCCGGCGCCGGTGGGCGACAGGATGCGCACCAGACGGGACAGGCGGTGACGCTCGAGGCTGTTGCGCACGGTGGTCAGAAGCCGCTGGGTCGCGAACGGCTTGACCAGGAAATCCTCGGCGCCACCGCGGATCGCGTCCACGGCACCGTTGATCGAGCCGTGCGCGGTAATGACGATGACCGCCGCGTCGGGGTCGGCGTGCTTGATTTCCTTCAGGAGGTCGGCGCCGTCGCCGTCCGGCAGCCTGAGATCGAGCAGGACGACGGCGGGCGGATCGGCGGCGACGACCGCGCGCGCCGCCGACAGCGTCGCGGCCTGCACCACGCGCGCCTGCTCGTCCCTCAGCGTGTAGCTGTAGATCTCGGCGAGCGACTGGGAATCTTCGACGATCAGTACGAGCGGAAGGGAATCGATCATGCATCCTCCGAATCTCGCCGGAGGATCATCCGTTCACCCTAACAAACCGTCAATGCCGCGCTTCGCCCGTCTTTCGTCAGGCCGCGGTCACACCGCCGGTTCCAGTTCAACTTGCTGTTCCTGCGCGGCGAACAGGTGAAGCAGCGCCCGGCGTGCGCGGCTCACGCGCGACCGAATGGTGCCGATCGGCACCACCATCACCTCGGCGGCCTCCTCGTAGGTCATGCCCTCGACGACGACGAGCAACAGCGCCTCCCGCTGCTCGTCCGGGATCTCGAGCATGCAACGTTCCAGCTCCTTGAGCGCCACGACGTCGGCCTGGGCCGAAGGTGACGGCTGCTCGAACGCCGCGGGCCTCTCGTCGATCGAGGTCACGCCGTAGCGCTGGTTGCGGCGGCAGTTGTTCAGGTGGGCGTTGCGCAGGATCGTGAACAGCCACGCGCGCAGATTCGTGCCCGGGCGGAACTGATGCAGGTGATCGATGGCGCGCAGCAGCGCCTCCTGGACGAGGTCGTCCGCCTGGTCGCGATGGCGGCAGAGCACCATCGCGTAGCGGCGAAGATGCGGCAGCTGCTCCGTCAGGGAAGCAACCAGGGAGGCGTGATCCGCGTGTTCGGGCATGCAGTCAACCATGTACGACCCCGATGCTGAGGGAGCCGGAGCCGGCGGCGAAGCGACCGCGGCACGGGGTGCGGGCGAAAGCGTGTTCATGCGTCGTAAACCGTGTCCGCGAGGGTTTGTTCCACCGTCGCGTTCAGGGGTTCCTGTGCGCGTTAGGGGGCACCCGCCGGCTCGGCCGGGCGCGGATAGCGCTGACGGAGCCTCGCCAGGGTTTCGCTGGTCGTGAAGGCGCCGGCGTCGTCGCGGCGGAGTTCGGCGACGAAGGTCACGCCGACGGCGATCTCCGTCGAGCGGTCGGCATAGATCGGCGGGCCGTAGAACGGGTAGGGTCCGTAGTAGCGGTGGTGCCGATAGGGCCAGGGCGCATAGAAGGGGTCGGGCGCGTAGGCGGTCTCGACCGTCGCATCGATGTTGTTCTCCCGCTCGGCGATGTCGAACGACGCCGCCCCGCGCCCTTCGGCGATCTCCGCCGCATGCAGGAGCGCCAGATCGTAGGCTAGGCTCACCAGCCGGTCGCTTTCCCGTTCGCGCGCGGCACGGCTGAGATCGTAGCTGCGGCGGATCGGCGCCCTGTAGCCGATGCGCACCCGGTCGCCACCGAGATCCTCGTCGAAATAGCCGAACGAGCCTGTGGTCTGCAGTGCGGAGTAGAGGGGCGGCTTCGGGCCGGCCGCGCAGCCCGCCGCGGCGAGACAGCCCAGGACAGCCGCCATGCGTGCGAGGTGCATCATGGGGTCTGCTCCGCCGGTATCGGGGCAGGGAAGCGTGCGTAGGTCGTCTCGTCCCCGGGGGACGTCAGCGTCGCCTGGATCTCCCACCCGCCTGCGGTCTGCCGATAGCGCGCCGTGTTCGCCACGGGCAGGATGGCCGTCGTCCGCCGTGCCTCCGGCTCGCGGTCGGCAGTGCCGCCGCCCAGCGGGAAGGACAGGCCGATACCGACGCCGGTGCCGAATCCGCCGTGCGAACTGTAGCCGCCGCCCACGCCGACGCTTGGGCGGATACCGCCGCCTGTCGAGCCGCGCGACAGGTTTTCGCGCGTGATCTCCGCCGCTTCCGTCTGGGTGCCGTCCGGTGCGAACAGCGTGACCCGGCTGACCCTGTAGTGGGCACCGGGGTCCTCGATCGTCACGCGGATGGTTCCGTCGCGGTAGACGGTCGCCCAACTGACCTCCGGGGCGGCAGCCGCCTCGGCCGGCACGGCATCGCTGCCGGCGCCGGTGCCGCAAGCGCTCGCGGCGAGCAGCAGAAGCCCGGCGAGCAACCGGGTCGGGCGAACGGCCGGTCGCATGGGTTTCATCCAGCTCGATCGGTTGATCATATTGCGGATCTAGGGCGCCGCCCGGCCGATTTCACCTCGCCCTGCACCCTCTGCGGAACGGAGGCCGATCACCAACGTTTGCATGGTGCGGTCTCCTGCAGATGGGGGATTTCGCGACGTGCCGCTTCGCAGCATGTTATGGATTGGTGCATTCCGCGGCACCGAATTACGCAAGGGTAAACGTCTTGCCGCAACGCAGGATCCGCATCCTAATCGTCGAGGACGATTTCCTGCTGGCCGAGGAGCTGCGGGCGACGCTTGTCGAATGGGGCCACGAGGTCGTGGGGCTCGCCGGCCGGGGCGAGGCGGCCCTCACGCTCGCCATCGAAACCCGCCCCGACCTGCTGATCTCCGACGTGCGGCTGCGCGACTCCATCAACGGCGTCACCGTGGCCGAGGAGGTCAACCGCCGGATGGGGACCAAGGTCATCTTCCTGACCGCCTATCCCGCCGAGGCGCTGACGAGCGGACGGACCTGGGGCGCACGCTTCCTGGGCAAGCCCTATTCCGAGGACGAACTGCGCGACGTCATCGCCGAAGTGATGAGCGACGACGAAAACGATGCCGGGGCCTAGAGCGCGGGGGGCCTGAAGAGCGAGGGGGCTGAAGAACGCCGGGCCTAGCCGCCGGCCATCCGCACGGCCGGCATCTCGGCATCCGCCCGCGGCGCGATGCGTGGGCGCGACGTTTCCTGCAGGGCGCGGAGACGTTCGCGCGCCCGGAACAGCCGCGACTTCACGGTACCCACGGCGATGCCCAGGACCTCGGCGACTTCCTCGTAGCTGAAGCCCTCGACGCCGATCAGGAAGAGCAGGTGCTGGTCGCGCTTGGTGAGGCGCGCGAACGCCCGCTCGAACTCCCGGATCTCGATGGTCGACGACTGGGTCGCCGGATACTGCGCCCCGGCCTCCCATTCGTTGATCGGCACGTGCGGACCGCGGCGCTGGGTCCGCCGCAGCGCGTCGCAGTGCAGATTGTGCATGATCGTAAACAGCCAGGTGCGCAGGTTCGTGCCCGGCTGAAACTGAAAGAAGCGTGAGACGCTACGCTCGAGACAATCCTGGACAAGATCGTCCGCCTTGTCGGCGTCGCGAACCAGCGCACGGGCGTAACGCCGCAGCGCGGGAATGTGCGATTCGATCGCTTCTGCCTGTTCGCGATCCATCAAACCTCCAGGCGGGCTCGGCGAAGATCCGAACGCCAGCCTCCCTAGTCGGTACCATGTTAGCACCGGCTGCACAAACCGGGATTATTCCCGGACCGGGCACGAAAAATTGGTCAGGCGCCGCCACATCGCAACAACGAAAGCCGTTTGCGGGCCAGATAAAGCTGTTGTGCGGCCTTCGCGCTCGCCTATATTCGCCGCGATGCAACCGAATGCCACATACCGACGACGACGCCGTGCCGCCGGCTTTTCGGCCGCCACGGGCATCTTTCGTCGTCCGGCCCCCGCCGCCTTCGGCTGCAGCGGCTAGCTCCCGGACCGGACGAAGTGTCCGCACTTCGTTCGACGATCATTCGGGACCTGCCATGTTTCACCTCGCGCCTTTCCATGCTCACGACGCCGACGCGGTCGAAGCCCTGCTCGACCGGGCGTTCGGACCGAACCGGCTGACGAAATCGTCATACGCCTTCCGCGGCGGTATCGAACCCGTCGCAGGCCTGCGATTCGTCGCCCACGGCGCGGAGGGCTTGGTCGGCACGATCGCCTGCTGGCCGATCGCCGTCGGTGCGGCCGGAACGTCCGCCCTTCTGCTCGGTCCGGTCGGCGTCGAGCCGGGTCTTCAGGGCAAGGGCATCGGTGCTGCGCTGATCGAGCGGACGCTGACGGACGCAGCAGCGTTCGGGCACCGGCTGGTGCTGCTGGTCGGCGATCCGGTCTATTACGCCCGCTTCGGCTTCCGCTCCGCGGCGCCGCACGGCATCGCCGTGCCGGGCGAGCCGCCGGGGCGGCTGCAATATTTCGAGCTGGTGCCCGACGCGTTGGCGGGCGTCGCCGGCACGGTGATGCGGAGCGATGCCGTGACCGGTACCGCCGTGCCGGGCGCGGGCGGCTGCGGCGCCGAAGCCGTTCTGACCCGGCGGTAACGCCGTAGCCTTTTCAGGCCGCGTTAACCAAATGCCCCTAGCGTCCCCTGCGGCACATGCGGGCATGGACGTGAAGATGGCTTCCCTGGAACTCGACATGCGAGCGGTCGCGCCGTCGCCCTCCGGAGGCGCGGCGCCCGTCCAGACCGTCGCGATCGCGGCGACGCTGGCGGCGCTGGTGTCGATCTACCTCTTCTTTCTCGTCCCCTATCTGCAGGCGGGAAGCGGCATCTTCGACGCGACGGGTCATGCCTTCGGACGCGACTTCGCGAACATCTGGACGGCGGGGCGGCTCGGCGTCGACGGCCAGACGCACCTCATCTACGACCTGCGCCTGTATCATGTGGTGCAGGACACCTATTTCGGCGTCGATTACCCCCTGCACGCCTGGTCCTACCCGCCGGCGTTCCTGCCCTTCGTGCTGCCCTTCGGCACCATGTCCTACCTCACCGCCTTCGCGCTGTGGACGGTGCTGACCGGCGGGCTGCTGCTGCTGGCGGCGCGCGCCTGGGGCGCCGACGGCTGGGGGCTCGCGCTGCTCGCGCTCTCGCCGGCGGTGGTCATCAACGCCTTCGGCGGCCAGAACGGCGCCCTCAGCGCGGCGATCCTGCTGGGCGCCCTCTATCAGCTCGACCGGCGTCCGGTCCTGGCGGGCATCCTGATCGGCTGCATGGTGTACAAGCCGCACCTGGCGCTGCTGATGCCGGTGGCGCTGCTGGCGGCCCAGCGCTGGCGGGTGATCGCCGTCGCGGCGACGACCGTCGCGGCGCTGATCCTCTTCAGCATCAGCATCTACGGCATCGAGCCCTGGATCACATACATCACCGAGACGGCGCCGCTCCACGCCAAGGTCCTGCAGAAGGGCGAGGGCGCCATCCCGCTGATGATGCCGGGCGCCTACATGGCGGCACGCGTCCTCGGACTGCTCGACTACGCCCCGTATATCCAGGCGGCCTTCTCGGCGATCGCCGTGGCGGCGGTCGCCTGGGCGTGGCGGCGGCCGGACGAGCCCATCCTGCGCGCCGCGATCTTCCTGGCGGCCGTGCCGCTGGCGGTGCCCTATGCCTTCAACTACGACCTGACGGTCACCACGGCGGCGGCCATGCTGGCGGTCATCCGTTTCCGCGGCCGGGTCGGCTGGCCGCTGGCGGTCTCGGGCCTGGCGGTCTGCACGCTGCCGGCGCTGGTCCTGATCGTCAACACCCTGGAACTGCCGCTCGGTCCGGTGATCTTTACCGGCTTCCTGGCGGCGCTGCTCGCCGCCCTGAACGCGATCCCGCGCGCCGCCGCGCATCCGCGGCGCGCAGCCGTCCTTCAGACCCCCTGACGGGCGATGTGCAGCAGGTCCTCTATGACCCGCTCCAGATGGTCGAGGGTCGAGCATTCCCGCACGAGGTCGCAATAGGGACGATAGCGGCGCATTTCCGAATCCCCGGTGCCCCAGAGCGGCGGCACCTCGGGGTTCAGCCACAGCACGCGTTTCGCGCGGCCGTGGATCTCCTTCAGGATTTCAGCCTTCGGGTCGGTGTAGTTGGACCGGCCGTCGCCGAGGATCACCACGGTCGTTTTCTTGTCGACGGTGTTGAGCCACCCGTCGCGGAAAATCTGCAGCGATTCGCCGTAGTCGGTCGACATGTAGCCGACCTTGTTCATCACGTCGGCGACCGCTTCCTCGACCGGCTTGCGCTCGAAGATCTGGCTGGTCTCGATCAGGTTGCCCGAGAAGGCGAAGGTCCGCACGTCGTGCAGCAGTTCGTGCAGCGCGTAGATGAACTGCAGCAGGAAGCGCGCGACCGCCGCCACCGAGCCGCTGACGTCGCAGATCGCGATGACGCGCGGGCGATCGAGCTTGCGCTTCTTCCACTCGATCTCGAACAGGACGCCGTCGCTGCCGTAGTTGCGGCGCATGGTGCGGCGAATGTCGAGCTGGCCGCGGTTCTTGATCTTGCGCCGGCGCGAATGGATGGCGATCAGCCGCTTGCAGATGCGCTGCACCAGCTGCTTCATCTGCTCCTGGTCGCGCCGGTCGAGATTGCCGAGGCGCGTGCGGCGCAGCCGGTCCTCGCGCAGTTCGGTGGAGGTGGCGCGGCCGAGCAGCGACAGCTGCTGCTCGACGAAGTTGCGCACCTGCTCGAACAGGCGGGTGCGCTGCTCGCGCAGCTTGCCGGCACCGCCGCCGCCCCCGCCTTCGCCGCCCTCGCGTTCCATCGCGCTGATGGCGCTGTCGACGGCCTCGATGCCCATGGCCTGCAGGATGCGCTGGGTGTAGAGCCCGCGCTGGGTGAAGTATTTGATGTTCTCGACGCCGACCTCGCGCGCCGCCTCCTGCATCGCGACGGCGAGTGCCGCGTCGTCCTGGTCCTTCACCATCTGGACGAGCGGGTGATCCGGGACCTCGGGTGAGGCGCCCTTCTCGGTGTCCCCGTCCTGCTCGCCATTCTCCTCGCGATCCTGGCCGCCGCGGAAGCTGTCGGAGCGGAAGAACTGGTCGAAGCAGTCCTCGAAGGCCTGCTTCTCCTCCTGGGTCTTGGCGAGCGCCATGGACAGGGCGTCCTTGAGCATGGCGCGGTCCTGCCAGCCCACCAGTTCCGCCGTCTCCAGCGCGTCGAGCGTCTCGGCGACGGAGACGCGCACGTCGACGCCGCGCAGTGCCGCCAGGAAGTTGGTGAAGGTCCTGTCCATGGAATTTCCCTGCCGCTCCCGGCCGGCCTCAGCCGTCGTTGCGGTCGTGCTCGTATCGTTTCAGCGCGCCGATGTCGTCGAGCCAGGAGAGGCGACGCACGGCCCAGAGTTCATATGCGGGCGGTGGCAATCGCTGCGGTTCGTCGAACGTGCCGACGGGCACGGCATATTCCTCGCCTTCATCGCCATAAACCGGGGAACCGCAGGCCGGGCAGAAGCGGCGATCGATGGTGGCGGAAGTTCGGAAGCCCTGCGTCTCGCCGGTCACCTGCACCGCGTCGGCACGGAAGACCGCGAAGGAGGGCAGGGGCGAACCGCCTTGCCGCTTGCACGTCGAGCAGTGGCAGAGGCCGACGCGCAATGGCGGACCGGCGGTCCGATAACGGACCGCGCCGCATAGGCATCCGCCCGTCAGGCCGCCGTCCGTATGGCCACTGCCCGTCCGGGCATGCGTCGGTTCGCTTCCGCTGGTCTCTCCCGTCATCCCGGCCTCCACCCTACTCGGCGGCGTGCTGCTCCTTGAGCGCGTGGCGCGTGATCTCGTAGAGCTGCTCGTCGACCGCCTTGATGTCCTCCTCGAACTTGAGGAACACGTTCAGCGTCTCGCGCACCAGGTCGGCGTCGAGCGACGTCGAGTGCAGCAGCAGCAGCACGCGCGCCCAGTCGATCGTCTCGCTGACCGACGGCTGCTTCTTCAGGTCGAGCTGGCGCACCTGCTGGACGAACGAGACGAGTTGGTCGCGGAGGTTCTCCGGGATGTGCGGCACCCGCGCCTGGATGATCTTGCGCTCCAGCTTCGAATCCGGGAACGGCACGAACAGGTGCAGGCAGCGGCGCTTCAGGGCGTCGCTCATCTCGCGCATGTTATTCGACGTCAGGAACACGAACGGCCGCACGCCGGCGACGATGGTGCCGAGTTCCGGGATCGAGATCTGGAACTCCGACAGGATCTCCAGCAGGAACGCCTCGAACTCCTGGTCCGACTTGTCGACCTCGTCGATCAGCAGGACGCAGCCCTTCTCCTCGCGCAGCGCCTTCAGCAGCGGCCGCGGCTCCAGGAACTGCTCGGAGAAGAACACGTCGCTGAACCGGTGCAGCTGGTTCATCGAATCGGCGAGGGTGTTGGCGCCCTCGAGCAGGTCGCCGATCTTGTCCTTCAGGATCTGGGTGTAGAGCAGCTGCTTGCCGTACTTCCACTCGTACAGCGCCTTCGCCTCGTCCAGGCCTTCGTAGCACTGCATGCGGATCAGCGGCAGATCGAGATACTCGGCCGTGGTGTTGGCGAGTTCGGTCTTGCCGACGCCCGCCGGGCCTTCGACCAGGATCGGCTTGCCGAGATGGCAGGCGACGTAGACGGCGGTCGCGATCGACCGCGAGCAGATGTAGCCGTGCTCGGCGAATCCCTTCTGGATCTGCTCGATCGACGCCAGCTTCTCGTTGTGGATGTCCAGCATGCAAATGTCCCTACAATAGCCGCGGCGGATCTTGCCGCCCCGGGCCGCCGCACACAAGGCGCAATCACCGTGCGTCGGCGGCCGGCGTCAGAACAGGCCCGAACCTGAGCCGGGATGGCGCTTCGGCGCGCGTTCCGCGGCATCGAGTGCCGCCTCGGGCGTCTCCGCCACGGTGTAGAGGCCGGAGAGCTCGGCGCCGGCGAAGTCGCTCCGGATGACGTGGTTCAGCAGCACCGTCAGCTTGTGCCAGTAGCCGTTCACGTCGACCAGGACCACCGGCTTGTCGTGATGGCCGAGCTGGCGCCAGGTGAGGATTTCCATCGTCTCGTCCAGCGTGCCGATGCCGCCGGGAAGCACGAGGAAGGCGTCGGCGAGGTCGAACATGCGGCGCTTGCGCGTGTGCATGCTGTCGACGACCTCCAGCTCCACGCCGGTATGCGCGACCTCGCGGCGCTGCAGGAAGTCCGGAATGATGCCGATGGTCCGTCCGCCGGCCGCCAGGACGGCGTCCGCCACCACGCCCATCAGGCCGATGCGGCCGCCGCCGTAGACCAGGGTGATGCCGCGCGCGGCGAGCAGGCCGCCGAGCCGCGCCGCGGCCGCCGCATGCGCCGGATCGATGCCGACGCGCGAGCCACAGAAAACGCACACCGAACGCAGGTTCATCCATCAGCTCCCCGGCAGGGCTCCGCATGCCGCCGCTGCGGAGGCTTACGTTCAAATTTCCGATGGGTGCCGTCACCATTCCGCATTAAAAGGGACAACAGCATCCGTGCGGGAATTTCGCTGCAGTGCAGCATGCGCCTTATAGGCGCCGCGACTGGGGATGTCGAACGGCGAGGCGACGTGAAGCGATTTGTCATTCTTGGCGGCCTCGGCGTGGCGGCGATTCTGCTCGCCGCCGGGCTGGATCTGTTCTTCAACAGGGACGTCCCGGAAAAGGCGGTGGTGACGGGAACGACGCCGGCCCTGCCTGGGGCGGGCGCCGGCGCCCCGCGCGGCCCTGCCGCGCCGGCGACGACGTCCGCCGAGGCGCCGCAGGCGACCAGGGAGCAGCAGCCGGCGGTCAGCGCGCCGGCGGTGGTGCCGCCTCCGGCCGAGGCCGAGAAGCCGGTGCCCACCGCGCCGACGTTCGACATCGTCCGCGTCAACCGCGAGGGTGCCGCCGTGATCGCAGGCCATGCTGCGCCCGACGCGACCGTCACCGTCCGCGACGGCGAGGGCAAGCTCGGCACCGTGCAGGCCGACCGGCGTGGCGACTGGGTGCTGATCCCCGACCGGACGCTCGATCCGGGGACGCGTCAGCTCAGCCTGCAGTCCGAGGACAAGGGCGGGCGCACCGCGGAGTCCGAGCAGGTCGTGGTGATCGCCATACCCGAGCGCGACGCAGCGGCCGGCGGGACACTGGCGGTTGCCGTCCCGCGTGACGAGGTCGGGCCCAGCCGCCTGCTGCAGCGGCCGGCCCCGACCGCCCCCGCGGGCGCGCCGGCCCCGACCTCGGCAATCGCCCAGACGACTGCCGCAGCGACGGGCCAGGCCGAGGTGGCGGCGACAGCGACGGCCGTGACGGATGCGGCCACCCCGTCCGCCACCAATTCGACCACCGGTTCCAGCACCGATCCCGCCACCGATCCGGGCACGGGCATGGGCACGACCGCCACGGTCTCCGCCGACATGATGGCTTCCACCGCCTCCACCACCGCCTCCACCACCGCCTCCACCACCGCCTCCACCACAGCCTCCACCGGCGCGTCCGTCGCCGCGCCGACCGGGACCCCGAACGGCATCCCGGCGGGCACCTCCACGGGCGATCCGGCGGCGGCGACGCCGCCCGCGCTGCCGCCCGCATCGGCCGAGCGCCCCGCATCGGCCGAGCGCGTCGCGACGGCTGCGGCGGAGCCGGCGTCGCGCGATTCCGCCTCGCGCGATCCGGCGCCGGCGACGCCCGCTCCCGACGCCGGCCCGGCTGGCGGCACGCCGCGGGTCGACACGATCGACTATGACGACAAGGGCAGCGTCGCCCTCAGCGGCGCGGCCAAGCCGGGTTCGACGGTCGGCGTCTTCCTGGACGGTGCTTCGATCGGAACGGCAAACGCGGATGCGGCGGGGCGGTGGCAGCTCACGCCGCAGGCCGATGTGGCCGCGGGCCGCTACACGTTGCGCGCCGAGGAGCGCAACGCGGCGGGCACGGTGCAGGGATCGGTGGAGCTGCCGTTCGAGCGGGCCGGCGCCATCGCGGATCTGCAGCCGGGACAGGTGGCCGTCGTGCAGCCGGGCAACAGCCTGTGGCGGATCGCACGGCGCACCTATGGGCAGGGCACGCGCTATACCGTGATCTACGAGGCGAACCGGCAGCAGATCCGCAATCCGGACATGATCTTCCCGGGGCAGATCTTCACGCTGCCCAAGCCGGAGACGGCGTCGAACTGAGGGGCGCGGCCGGATCGCCTGCCGGGCGCGCCGAGCGCCTCGCGCGACGAGGGCCGGCTCAGGCTGCGACGCTGCCGCTGCGGGCGCGGTGGCGGGCGGGAAGCAGCGGCTCCAGTTCCTCGACCTCCGGCTTCACGTCCAGCATGAAGCAGACGAGTTCCGTCATCAGGTTGTCGGGACGCAGCGGTGCCTCGATCCTGCAGCGCGAGTATGCGCAAAGGTTCCGGCCGTCGGTGAGCAGCAGGCCGCGTTGACCGCGGACGCGCGACAGGATGCGCTTGCGCGCGTCCGCCGCCTCGGCCGTGAAGGGCACGGCACCGATCACCGCCGCGAGTTCCAGGTCGACGGTGCCGTCGCCCAGGCGCGCCTCGGCGCGGACGGGCACATCGAAACAGCGGAAGGAGAAGCGGATCGGCTTGCCGCGCTCGCGCCGCCCGATGATTCCGGCGCGTGTCACGCGGATGTCCTCGATGCCCCAGTCGCCGTCCGGCCGGTCGAGGAACTCGAGTACGGCTTCCATTTTCTCCGGTACCTGAACTGGCAAGCTCACATTCGTCTCCCGCGTTCTTTCCCGCACGCCGGGCCCGCAAGCTACGGTTCTACCGTGGAACGCTTTAAGGCGGCGTAAACGGCGGCCGACGGAACCGGCCGCGGGAGGCAACCTTTCTGTCCCTTCCGGAGTTAGTGGCGGGCGACCGCGGCACAGGCATCATGAAAACCGGACGTCCACATACCGAACGCAACGGACACCGTCCGGGAGAGCGTACCGAACACCCGTCACTGCCGATCGGCCGTCGCGCCGTCTCCGTGCGATCGTTCCCGCTGACGGCGATCTTCTGCATCGTCGTGCTGTTCTCGCTCTACGTCGCCCGCGACGTGTTCGTCCCGTTGGTGCTCGCCTGCTTCCTGTACCTTGTGCTGTCGCCGATCCTGCGCGGACTGGAACGCCTGTACGTGCCGACGGCGCTCGGCTCGGGGATGATCGTGCTCGCCCTGGTCGGGCTGCTGGCCTACGGCCTATTCGTGCTGGCGACGCCGGTCGGCGAGTGGGTCACCCGCTTTCCCGACATGATGGCGGAGGCGCGCTACAAGATCGAAGCGCTGAAGCAGCCGATGGAACAGGTGCGCGCCGCATCAGAGCAGGTGGAGCGGATCACCGGCGTCGACGGCGAGCAGGGCGCGCCGCAACGTGTCGTCGTACAGGCGCCGGGGCTGCTCGAGCAGCTGTTCGGCAACATCTCGCTGATCGGGATCCAGCTGCTGCTGATCCTGGTGATCCTCTATTTCCTGCTCGCCACCGGCTCCATCTTCCGCGAGAAGCTGGTCCACGTGATGCCGACCTTCGGCGACAAGCGGCGGGCGATCGCGATAACGGGCGACATCCAGCGCCAGACGTCGCGCTACCTCCTCACCATCACCCTGATCAACGCCGGGCTCGGGGTGGCGCAGGGGATCGCGATGTATTTCGTCGGTCTGCCGAACCCGCTTCTCTGGGGCGTCATGGCGTTCGTCCTGAACTTCATCCCCTATGTCGGCGCGCTGCTCGGGGCGGGGGTGGTCGGGCTGGTGGCCCTGATCAGCTTCGACAGCATGACCCATGCCGCCGTCGCGCCGCTGGTCTATCTGGCGCTCACGGCGGTGGAGGGGCAGGTGGTCACGCCCAGCGTGCTGGGCCGCAGCCTGGTGCTGAACCCGCTGGTGATCTTCGTCGCGGTGATGTTCTGGGGCTGGCTCTGGGGCGTCCCGGGTGCGTTGATGGCGGTGCCGCTGCTCGTCGTGCTGAAGGCCATCTGCGACAATGTCGAGTCGTGGGGCGCGCTCGGCGAGTTCATCGGCGGAAGGCGCGAGTAGCGCCCCCGCCCGATGCCCGGGCGACAGGCTCTGCCTCAGTGGAGGCTAGCATACTCCATGCCTTCGGTGCGGATCGCGGCGATGGCGTGCTCGACCGAGGGAGCGACGCCGATGAGCGTGCCGTCGGCGCCGTGAATGGCGACGCCCTCGACACCTTCGATGACGGTCGGACGCGTATAGGCGATCACGCCGTTGCCGACGTTGCGCAGTTCCGCGGACAGCGTCTCGGTGCTGGTGATGCCCTGGTAGGTCATCGTTCTTCTCCTCCTCGGAGCGAGGAAACCGCAATTCCCCACGGACGAGCATCGCCCGCAAGCATTGAAGTCGAGTTAATACGTCGGTACCGGCCGAACAGATCGGCGGAGACTGTCGAACGCATCCGGCCGGGGTGTCAGGACTGGGACGACCCCTCGATGCGCGTGCGCGTCTTGCGCTGGGGCGCGCGGATCTCGATGGTGCGGCTCATACTCGCCGGCTCGGGCCGTTCCAGGTCGATGTGCAGCAGGCCGTTCTCCAGGGTCGCCCCCAGGACGTCGATGCCCTCTGCGAGGACGAAGCGGCGCTGGAACTGGCGCGCGGCGATCCCGCGATGCAGGAAAACGCGACCGCCATCGTCCACCTGCTTGCCGCGCACGACCAGCTGGTTGCCTTCGATCGCGACCTGCAGGTCTTCGTCGCCGAAACCGGCGACCGCGAGCGATATGCGCAACGCGTTGTCGCTGCGCTGCTCGATATTGTAGGGCGGATAACCGTCCGACGACGTCTTGGCGACGCTGTCGAGCACCCGCTCGATATGGTCGAACCCCAGCAGCAGGGGGCTGTTCAGGATGGACAGTTTCGCCATCGCGCACCTCTGGAAAGCGAGCGCGGATCAGTCGCGGGTCCATGCCGGCACCCGGGTACGGCCCTGCGCCAGGCACCGCACCGCCACATTACTTGGTGCACCGGTGCGCCGGGTCAAGCCGTGCGGGGCGCGAGCGACCCTTCGGTTTGACATGCCGGAGCCGCCATGCAACCGTCCGTCCGCCCTTCCGGGTGCCCCCTTCCTGACAGACGGCCCACCATGAACGAACGCAGTTCCAACCTGCCGCGCATCGACGCGGAGGAGATCCTCGAAGGCATCCGCGAGTGGGTGGCCATCGAAAGCCCGACCAGTTCGGCGGCGGGCGTGAATGCGATGATGGACGCCGCACAGGAGCGGCTGAAGGCCCTGAACCTGGGCGTCGAGCGCATCCCGGGCCGCGACGGCTACGGCGACCTGGTGAAGGCGCGCACGCCCTGGGGCGGCGACGAGCCGGGCATCCTCGTGCTCTGCCACCTGGACACCGTGCACCCGATCGGCACCCTCGGCCGCAACAGCTTCCGGCGCGAGGGCGACATCGTCTACGGGCCCGGCATCTACGACATGAAGGGGGGCGCGTTCATCGCGCTCTACGCGCTGCAGCACCTGATCCGCCAGGGCAAGGAGAGCCGCCTGCCCGTGACCATCCTCTACGTCTCGGAGGAGGAGGTCGGCAGCCCGATCTCCCGCGCCGTCATCGAGGCCGAGGCGAAGAAGGCCAAGTACGTGCTGGTCACCGAGCCGGCGCGCGAGGGCGGCAAGATCGTCACGGCGCGCAAGGGCGTCGCGCGGTTCAAGATGACCGCGACGGGCCGCCCGGCCCATTCCGGCTCGCGCCACCAGGACGGCCGCAGCGCCATCCGCGAGATCGCCCGCCAGATCCTGACGATCGAGGGGATGACCGACTATGAGCGCGGCGTCACCACGAATTGCGGCATGGTCAGCGGCGGCACGGCGGTCAACGTCGTGCCCGCGAGCTGCACCGTCGAGATCGACGCGCGCCTGCCCGACGCCGAGACGGCGAAGGAGGTCGTCGCCGCGATCCTGAACCTCAAGCCGCACGACCCCGACGTCGAACTGGTGGTCGAGGGCGAGCTGAACCGCCCCCCCTTCGAGAAGTCCGAGGGCATCTCCGCCCTGTTCGAGCATGCGCGCCGCTGTGCGGCCGAGGCGGGCATCGACCTGCAGGACCTGAAGACCGGCGGCGGCTCCGACGGCAACTTCACGGCGGCCCTCGGCGTGCCGACGCTGGACGGGCTCGGCGTCGACGGCAAGGGCGGCCACACCGAGTACGAGCAGATCTACTATTCGTCGCTGGAGCCACGCACGAAGATGTGGGTGCGTCTCTACGAGACGCTGGCATAGAGGCGCGACCATGGGCGACACGTCCAACGAGCCGAAGGTCGACGCCGAGGAGATCCTGACCGGCATCGTGCGCTGGGTGGAGATCGAGACGCCGAGCCAGGACGGCGCGGCGGTCAACCGCCTCGCCGACGCGATCGAGCGCGAATTCGTCGAGGTGGGGGCGAAGACCGAGCGCATTCCCGGCCGCGACGGCTTCGGCGACGTGCTGATCGCGCAGGCGCCGTGGAACGGCGAGGCAGACGGGCCGGGCATCATGGTGCTGGGGCACATGGACACTGTCCACCCGCACGGCACGATCCGTCGGCTGACCGTGCGGCGCGAGGGCGACAAGGTGTTCGGCCCCGGCATCTACGACATGAAGGGCGGCGACTATCTGGGCTTCTACGGCCTGCGCCACCTGCTGCGCCAGGGCAAGCGGGCGAAGCTGCCGGTGACCTTCCTGTTCGTGCCCGAGGAGGAGGTCGGCAGCCCGACCTCGCGCGCCATCATCGAGCGCGAGGGGCTGAAGGCGAAATACGTGCTGTGCATGGAGCCGGGCCGCGACGGCGGCAAGGTCGTCACCGGCCGCAAGGGCTGCGCGCGCTTCGTCGTGAAGGTGCACGGCGAACCGGCGCATTCCGGCGCCCGCCACGAGGACGGCCGCAGCGCCATCCGCGAGGCGGCGCGCCAGATCCTCGACATCGAGGCGATGACCGACTATGCGACCGGCGTCACCACCAGCGTCGGCCTGTGGGGCGGCGGCACCGGCGCCAACGTCGTGCCGGAATTCTCGACCTTCGAGGTCGACGTCCGCCTCCCCGACGCGGCCAGCGCCGAGGCGGTCTGCGCCCGCATCGCGAACCTGAAGTCGCACGACCCCGACGTGACGATCGAGGTGACCGGCGGGATGAACCGACCGGCTTACGAGAAGACGCCGGCCATCGCCGCCCTGCACGAGCATGCGCGCAGGCTGGCGGCGGAGATCGGCATCCCGCTCGATGAAACCTTCACGGGCGGCTTCAGCGACGGCAACTTCACCGCGGCCCTGGGCATTCCGACGCTGGACGGGCTCGGCGTTGACGGTGCCGGTGCGCACACCGAGGAGGAGCATCTCTACTACTCCTCGCTGGAGCCGCGCGCGAAGCTGCTGATCCGCCTGCTCGAAACGCTGGAGTAGCGGCGACGGACGCCCGGGTGGCTGGCAGTTCGCCGTCGGGGCGCCATATTCGATCGTCACCGTGACCGTCCGCGTCCTGGAGTGCCGATCCGCGCATGATCCGAACCGCCGCCCTCGCGCTGCTCGCCCTGACCTTCGCCGTCCCCGCATCGGTCGGCTCCGTCCTGGCGGCGCCCCCTGCGCCCCCTGCCACGGCAGAGGCGCCGCCGACCGCGGCCGTCGGCCGGTTCGACCGCTTCATCGTATCCTCGGGGCCGGTCTGCCAGCGTGAAGCCTCGGGGCGCTGCGTCGACCGGGGGCTCGCCTTCGCCGACCGCGACGGCGACGGCCGCCTGTCCGTCGACGAACTCGACGTGGTGCGGCGCGAGCTGAAGGCCTGGCTCGCCTGGAAGGGGCCGAAGCTGACCGCGGCCGAGCGCACCGGTGCCTCCCTCGGCGTCTGGCTGGTCGACACCGCGGGGCTGCCCGCCCTGTTCGACAGTTTCGACGCCGATGCCGACGGGCGCGTCACGCGCGGCGAACTGCTCGCCGACGTGCGGCTCGACCACCGTCCGCTGGGCGACGTGCTGCTCGATCCCCAGGCCGTCGACCGCAGCGCCGTGGCGAGCCGCGTCGGCAAGCTGGCACCCTTCCTCCAGGGCTTCTTCGGCATGGGCGCCAGCGCCGCACCCGCGCGTTAGGACGCGGATGGTTCCCCGCGGCCGAAGCGGGCGTAGAGGACGATGCCCGCCGCCACGATGACCAGGGCGATGCCGAGCGACATGGCGAGCGCCGCCGCGTCGCCGAACCGCTCGATCACCACCGCATAGACGAGGGGGGCGGCGGCCGAGAGGAAGAAGCTGGGCACCAGCAGCCTTCCGACCAGGGCGCCGTAGGTGCGCGGGTCGAACAGGACGAGCGGCAGCGTTCCGCGGGTGATCGTCAGCAGCCCGTTGCCGGCGCCGTAGAGGAAGGCGAAGGCGATCGCCGCCGGCACGAAGCCGCCGAACAGACCGGCGACGAAGCAGACGGGCAATGCCCCGGTCGCGATCAGGTTCAGCGCCGTCGGATGCAGCCGCCCGCCGAACAGCACGTCGCACAGCCGCGCGCTCGACTGGCCGATGCCGCGCAGGGTGGAGATCCAGACCGCGACACCCGCCGCCAGCCCGAGGCCGCCGAGCAGCCCGATCATGTGCGCCGACATGCCCGACGCCAGGAAGTTCACCAGCGTCACGCTGGTGACGTAGAGGAGCCCCGCCAGGAACCGGCCGGGAACGGCCGCGGTCTTGCCGTCGGCGGTCTTCGGCGCAGGCGGATGGGCGAAGCGGTCCGGTTGGATCGCGAGATGCAGCGGGATCGTCATCAGCGCTATGGCGGCATAGCAGAGCAGGGCACCGCGCCAGCCGAACGCCTCGGCGAGGGCATGGCCGATCGGCCAGAAGGCGGTGGAGGCGAGGCCGCCGAGCAGGGTTATCTGCGAGATCGGCCGCTTGGCCGCCGGACCGGCGATGCGCGCCAGCGCCGCGAAGGCCGCCTCGTAGAGGCACATGCGCATGGCGAGGCCGAGCACCAGCCAGCCCGCATAATAGACGACGAGATCGTGGCCGAAGGCGATGACGACGCAGCCGAGCGCCGACAGGCACGATCCCGCCACCATGACCGGCCGACCGCCGCGTTCGTCGATCAGCCGGCCGACCAGCGGCGAGGTGGCGCCCATGACGACGAGGGCGGCCGAGAAGCCGCCGAAGACGATCGACCGGCTCCAGCCCATGTCCGCGGCGATCAACTCGCCGAACAGGGCGATCATGTAGAAGGTGATGCCCCAGCAGACGAGTTGCGACAGGCCGAGGCACCAGACGGTCCGGCACGAGACGGCCCCCGGCAGATCCGGGCGCGCCCCGGCTTCGGTCCCCATCATCCTGCTCCGTCCCTGGGCCGTCCCGGGCCCCTCATCGATCTGTCACAGACGCCGGGAAGATTGCGGCACCCCGGTGCATAAGCCAATGTTTGCTTGGTTATGCAGCGGATAAGCGGAGCCTTGGGTGCGGGATCTCCACCTCGACCATCTGCGGGCCTTCGTCGAAGTGATCGAGCGCGGCAGCTTCTCTGCCGCGGCGACGCGGCTCAACCTGACGCAGCCGGCGATCAGCCAGCAGGTGCGCAGCCTGGAACGGCGGCTCGGCGTGCGGCTGATCGAGCGGCTCGGGCGGCGTGCGACGCCGACCCTCGCCGGCGAGGAACTGCTGGCGCACTGCCGCACCATCGACGCCGCCGTGGGTGCCGCGGTCGCCGCCATGGACCGCCACGCCACGGGCACCGTCGGCCAGGTGCGCCTCGGCACCGGCGCGACCGCCTGCACCTACCTGCTGCCGCCTGTGCTGCGCCGCCTGCGCGCGGCCTTCCCGTCGCTGCAGATCGTCGTGGTCACCGGCAACACGCCGGACCTCGCCCGCGCGGTGGAGGAGAACCGCATCGATGTCGGCCTGCTCACCCTGCCGACGCCGGGGCGGATCTTCGACGTGACGCCGCTGCTCGACGACCCCTTCGTCGCCTTCACCGCCGCCGACGATGCCGCCGACCTGCCCGACACCGTCGACGCCCACTGGCTGGCGCGGCGGCCCGTCGTCCTCTACGAGCCGGGCGCGCACACCCGGCGCCTCGTCGATCTCTGGTCGGCCCAGGCCGGGGTGTCGATCGCGGCGGTGATGGAACTCGGCAACGTCGAGGCGATCAAGCAGCTGGTCGGTGCCGGCCTCGGCTGCGGCGTGCTGCCGGGCATGGCGGTGCCGGCGGGCGAGAGGGGCCTCGCCGTGCGGCCCCTCGACCCGCCGCTCAGCCGCCAGCTTGGCCTCGTGCTGCGCCGGGACAAGGTCCTGCACCGCGGCCTGCGCGAAGTGGTCGAGGCGCTGAAGGCGCTGGCCCCGGCTATGGGGTGAGCAGCTTCAGGCCGGCGATGCCCGCGACGATCAGGGCGATGCAGGCGAGCCGCAGGGCGTCGGCCGGCTCGCCGTAGAGGACGATCCCCAGGATCGCCGTCCCCACCGTGCCGATCCCTGTCCAGACCGCATAGGCGGTGCCGACCGGCAGGCTCTTCAGCGCCAGGCCGAGCAGGCCGATGCTGACGACCATCGCCGTCAGCGTGGCGAGGGTGGGAACGAGGCGGGTAAAGCCATCTGTGCATTTGAGGCCCATCGCCCAGCCGATTTCCA
Source organism: Constrictibacter sp. MBR-5 (assembly GCF_040549485.1). Classification (NCBI taxonomy): domain Bacteria; kingdom Pseudomonadati; phylum Pseudomonadota; class Alphaproteobacteria; order Rhodospirillales; family Allostellaceae; genus Constrictibacter; species Constrictibacter sp. MBR-5. The sequence continues at coordinate 86,914 of NZ_JBEPTK010000012.1, read as the reverse complement.
ACAGGCCGGCGACGAAGAGGAGAATCCATGCCATTGCGGACCCCGATGTCCGAAGGCAGGGCCGTCCCCGCCGATGCCCCCTTTGACGCGGGTGAGGTCGTCCTCACGGAGGCGGCGATGGCCGGGATATAGGCGGTGGGGGCGGGGTTTGAAGCCGCTCAGCGCGGCGCGGTGTCGCCGGGGCCGAGGGGGCGCTGCATCAGGACCGAGTCGAGCCAGACGCCGTGTTTCCAGCCGACCGAGCGCAGCGTGCCGACCGGCTCGAAGCCCTGGCTGACGTGGAGCGCGATGGAGGCGCGGTTGGCGGAATCGCCGATGACCGCCACCATCTGGCGGAAGCCGCCGGCTTCGGCCTCGGCGATCAGGCGGCGCAGCAGCAGGCGGCCGATGCCGCGGCCGTGGAAGGCGCGGTGCACGTAGATGGAATTCTCGACCGTGCCCGCATAGGCGGGGCGCGGCCGGTAGGCGCCGGCATAGGCGTAGCCGGCGACCACGCCGCCCACGGTAGCGACCAGATAGGGATAGCCCGCCGACACCAGGCGCTCGCGCCGCGCCGCCATCTCCGCTTCGTCGGGCGCGTCCAGTTCGAACGAACTCCGGCCCTCCCGCACCTCGCGGCCGTAGATCGCGGTGATCGCCGCGATGTCCGCTGGCGTGCTCGGGCGGAGCACGATCTCGGCGATGTCGGTAACGGCGTTCATCGAAGAGGCCTCGTCTGTGGTGCGAGGCGGATGATGCGGCGGTCGGCATCAGAACGGAATCTTATGCTCGTTATGCGCGGCATAAGGCGGGCTTTGGGTCAGCCGGCGACGAAATAGGGCGTCGGCCACAGGCAGTCGTCGCTGCGCGGGGCCGCCACGGGCAGTTCGACGACGAAGGGCGCGCGCCGGCGGCCGAGCGGGCGCGGCGGCTCGTCCGGGACGAGCCCGGCAAAGAACAGTGACGGCGCCGGGTGCGCCGCGCCGTCGGCCACCGCATGGAACAGCGTCGGCCGGATCAGCACCACCGACCCGGCCGGCAGCGAGAGGAGCATCGGCGATGCCGGAATGGCCGTCGCCTGTGCCGCCCGGTCGCGCGGCGCCGTGCCCTCGGCCCACACGAACAGCCCGGCACCCGGTCCGGCATCCTCCAGGAACACGACGGCGGTGACGGCCCCCGCCGGGTCCAGCCCGTCGAGGCGCTGCCAGGCCTCGCCGTCGCACCAGACGCCCGCCGGCACGGGGCGGCGGCCGCCCGGCCAGAGGCGCGTCTGGTGCAGCCGGACCGCGGCGCCGAAGCCGGCACGCGCCGTCAGCCGCGGATGCAGCGCCAGGTCGAGGAAGCTGCGCTGGTGGCGGTGCGGGCCGAAGACCGTGCCGCGCGGCGCCTCCGGCGACAGGGTGCCGTCGGCGTGCCGGCCGTGCAGCAGGCCGATCGCCCGCGCCTCGTCGGCGAGCCAGCCGATCTCCTCGCGCGCGAACAGGCGCGGCAGGACGGTGAATCCCGCCCCGGAAAAGGCTTCGCGCTGCGGCACGGCTGCGATGGATGCGAGCGCGGTCATGCGGCGGGCTCCCCCGCGGACATATCGTCGTGGAAGGTCCGGCCGGAGAGCGTCAGCGCGACGTGGCCGGTGCGGATGACGAAGTCGCCGAAGCGCTCGCCGGATAGGCGGTCGGCGGCATAGGCGCGGATCAGCGGCGTCAGGGCCGCCAGGATCCCGTCATGGTCGAGGTCGCGGCGGTAGAGCCGGTTCAGCCGGGACCCGTCGAAGGCGGCGCCGAGATAGAGGTGATAGGTGCCGGGCGCGCGTCCGACGAGCCCGATCTCGGCCAGATAGGGCCGCGAGCAGCCGTTCGGGCAGCCGCTCATGCGGATGACGATCTCGTCCTCGCGCAGGCCCGCCTCCTCGAGCACCGCGTCGAGCGCGTCGATCAGGGACGGCAGGTAGCGCTCGCTCTCCGCCAGGGCGAGGCCGCAGGTCGGCAGCGCCACGCAGGCGACGGCGTTGCGGCGCAGGCCGCTGTGCACGTTGCCGACGCCGTGCGCGCGCAGGGTGGCCTCGACCACGGCCTTGGCCCGGTGCGTCAGGCCGCAGATCATCAGGCTCTGGTTCGGCGTGATGCGGAAGTCGGCGCCGCGCCGGGCCGCGAGCTGCTTCTCGGCGATGATCCGCAGCGCGCTGCGCAGGGCGTAGCCCGGCCGGTCGGCCACCCTGCCGTTCTCGACGAACAGCGTCAGGTTCCAGTCGCCGCCGGCCGTCTTGGCCCAGCCGTAGCGGTCACCCGTCCGGTCGAAGGCGAAGGGCCTTGGCGCCTCCAGCGCGAAGCCGGCGCGGCGCTCGACCTCGGCCCGGAAGGCCTCCAGGCCGTGCCGCTCGATCGTGTATTTCAGCCGCGCCTGCTTGCGGTCGGACCGGTCGCCCCAGTCGCGCTGCACGGTGACGATCGCCTCGGCGAGGGCCGTCGCGCGGTCGGTCGTGCAGAAGCCCAGCAGGTCGGCGGTGCGCGGGAAGGTGCGCGGCTCGCCGTGGGTCATGCCCATCCCGCCGCCGACCGTGACGTTCCAGCCGGCGACCGCGCCATCCTCGACGATGGCGATGAAACCGAGGTCGTGCGCGTAGACGTCGACGTCGTTGTCCGGCGGCACGGCGACCACGGTCTTGAACTTGCGCGGCAGATAAGTGGCGCCGTAGACCGGCTCGACCTCCGGCTCGCCGCCCTCGACCTTCTCGCCGTCCAGCCAGATCTCGCGATAGGCGCCGGTCTGCGGCGTCAGGTGCGTGCTCAGCGCCCGCGCCAGGTCCAGGGCCGCCGCATGGGCGCCGCTGGCGCGCGGGTCGGCGCTGCACATGACGTTGCGGTTGACATCGCCGCAGGCGGCGATGGTGTCGAGCAGGCCGGCGTCGATCGCCCGGATCGCGTCGCGCAGGTTGCTCTTGATGATGCCGTGGAACTGCACCGCCTGGCGGGTCGTCAGGCGGATCGTGCCATTGGCCTGCGCGTCGGCGATCCGGTCGAGGGTCAGCCACTGCGCCGCGTTCAGCACGCCGCCCGGAATGCGCACGCGCGCCATGAAGGAATAGGCGGGTTCCAGCTTTTTCTTCCGCCGCTCAGGCCGCAGGTCGCGGTCGTCCTGCTGGTAGATGCCGTGGAACTTGGTGAGTTGCGTGTCGTCGTCGGCGAGCGCGCCGGTGACGGCGTTCGAGAGGCCGTCGGCGATGGTGCCGCGCAGGTGGCGGCTGGCCCCCTTGATGCGCTCGTTCGGCGACAGGATGGCGGGTGAATGGTCGGGCATGTCGGTGTTCCCGATGGGTTTCAATAGACATCGCGGAGATAGCGGCCGTCGCGGGCGAGGCCGGCGACGAAGTCGGCGGCGGCCTCCTCGCCCAGGCCGCCCCGGTCGGCGGCGATGCGGCGGAGCATGGCGTCGACGTCCTTCGCCATCTGCTTCTCGTCGCCGCAGACGTAGAGGCGTGCGCCGTCCTGGAGCCACGCCCAGAGGTCGGCCCGGCGCTCCCACAGGCGGTGCTGGACATAGAGCTTCGCCGGCTGGTCGCGCGAGAAGGCGACGTCCATGCGGCTCAGCACGCCCTCCTTCAGCCAAGCCTGCCAGTCGAGCTGGTAGAGGAAGTCGTGGGTGAAGTTGCGGTCGCCGAAGAACAGCCAGCTGCGGCCCCGGGCGCCCACGGCCTCGCGCTCCTGCAGGAAGGCGCGGAAGGGTGCCACGCCGGTGCCGGGGCCGATCATGACGATCGGCGTCGCCGAGTCGGTCGGCAAGCGGAAATGCCGGTTCGGCTTCAGGAAGACGCGCGCCACGTCACCCGGCCGCCGGCGGTCGGCGAGGAAGGTCGATGCGACGCCGAGGCGGACACGCTCGCGGCTGCTCCAGCGCACGGGCGCCACCAGCAGGTGTGCCTCGTCCGGCGCCAGTCTCAGGCTCGAGGCGATTGAGTAGGAGCGCGCCGGCAGCGGCCGCAGCAGGCCGCGCAGCTGGTCCGCGGTCAGCCGGTGCGGACGCTCGGCCAGCAGGTCGAGAACCTGCCGGCCTTCGGCATAGGTGCGGAAGCGGGCCCCGTCGGCGAGGCCGGCAATGGTCGCGTCGCCGGTGAGCGCGGCGTAGCCCTCGACCACGGGTCGGGTGAGGGTGGTGACGTCGTGCGCCGCCAGCAGCGTGGCGCGCAGGCCGTCATCGCCGCCCAGGCCGACCGCCTCCATCACCGCCTCGACGGTGGCCGGATCGTTCTCCGGCACGACGGCGAGGGCGTCGCCGGGCTCGTAGCCGATGTCAGAGCCGGCGAGCGACAGCTCCAGATGGATCGTCTGCTTGCTCGAGCCGGAGCCGTTGAGGTTCACCGCCTCGGCGATCTCCGCCTCGAACGGGCGGCTGCGGCTCCAGGACGGCGCCTCGGCGGCCGGCGCATGCGCGAAGTCGACGTGGATGACCGCGGCACCCGCGCCGTCGTCGCGACGCAGCGCCTGGAGTGCCTGCTGCGTCCAGGCTTCGGCGGGCGTCTCGTAGTCGAGGTCGCAGTCGACGCGATCCGCCGCCCGCTCCGCCCCGAGCTCGGCCAGCCGATCGTCGATGCGGCGGCCGACCTCGCAGAACTGCGCATAGGCCCGGTCACCAAGCGCAAGCACCGAGAAGCGCAGCCCGTCGAGCCGCGGTGCATCGTCGGCGAGCAGCCCTTCGTAGAAGGCGGCGGCGCGCTGCGGCGGCTCGCCCTCGCCCCAGGTGCTGGCGACTACCATCAGCGCGCCCGCATCCTTCAGCGACGCGAGGTCAGCGTCCGCCATGTCGATCAGTCGTGCGGCGAAGCCGGCCCGGCCGGCGGCGCGCTTCGCCGCGTCGGCCACCGCTTCCGAGTTACCCGATTCGGTACCGTAGAGGATCGTGAGCGGCTGCCGTGCCGCCGGCGCCGGTGCGTTGGCCGCTGCCGGTCGTCCCGCAGCCTGCAGGCCGGCGAGGAAGCCGCTCAGCCAGCTGCGCTGTTCGGGGTTCGAACGGGCGATAACGCCGTTCAGCGCGTCGATCTCGTCGGCGGCGAAGGGCGCGCTCGCGGGGAGGAGGGGGACGGCGGACATGCGTCTTCCTTCTAGGCGGTGCCCGAGACGGCTGCGACGATGGGCGCGGCGACCGGGGCTGCGACGGGGAGGCGCCCGGCCGGCGGCGTCTGCAGCCAAGGCGCGATGGCGTCGCGCAGCGCCACGACGCGGCCGACGACCACCAGCGTCGCGGCCTCGGGCGGAATGGCCGCGGCAACCGCACCGGCCTCGGCGAGGGTGGTTATCCGCACCCGCTGGCGCGGTGTGGTGGCGTCGCTGACGAAGGCGACCGGCTCGTCCGCCGCCCGGCCGCCGGCCATCAGCCCGGCGGCGATGCCGGCCATCCGGCCGCGCGCCATGTAGAGGACCAGCGTGTCGGCGGCGCGTGCCATCGCCGGCCAGTCGGGATCGCCCTCGGCCGTGGCGTGGCCGGTAGCGAAAGCGATCGAGCGGCCTACACCGCGGTGTGTCGCCGGCAAGGCGATGGAGGCGAGGCCGCCGACACCGGCGCTGATACCGGGCACGATGCGGAAGGCGATGCCGGCTGCGGCGAGCGCCAGCGCCTCCTCGCCGCCGCGGCCGAACAGCATCGGGTCGCCGCCCTTCAGCCGGACGACGCGCAGCCCCTGCCGCGCCAGGACGATCAGCCGCGCGTTGATGCGGAGCTGCGCGGCACTCGGCCGCCCGGCGCGCTTGCCGACCGCCTCCAGCTGCGCGGCCGGCCGCGCCAGCGCCAGGATCTCCGGCGAGACCAGGGCGTCGTGCAGGATGACGTCCGCCGCCTCCAGCGCCCGCAGGGCGTGCAGCGTCAGCAGGCCGGGATCGCCCGGTCCGGCACCGACCAGCCAGACGGTGCCGGGTTCGAAATCGCGACTCTCGATGCCGGAAGCTGGGGTGCTCATGGCAGCCAGCCCTCCTCGGCGACGGCGGCCCGCGTGCGGCGGCCGACCTCGTCCATCGTGCGGCCCTCGGCGCGCCAGTCGGCGCGCCGGCCGCGCAGCCGCTCCAGGCGCTCGGCCCAGTCGGCGGTGTAGGTCCGTTCCAGTTGCTCGCGCACCATCGACGCCAGGCCGGGGCTGGCGCCGTTGGTCGAGGCGGTCAGCAGAAGATTGCCGCGGCGCACCTGGGCGACGTTGTGGAAGTCGCAGTTCGGCCGATCGTCCTCGACGTTGACCAGGACCTTGGCCGCCCGCGCCCGCGCCGCGAGGTCGCGCGCGGCGTCGGGCGGCAGGTCGGCGATCCAGAGCAGGCTGATTGAGGCCAGGTCCGCGTCGGACGGCAGCCGCCGCACCAGCCGGTCACCCGCCGCCTGGACCATCAGCGGGCGCGGCGCGTCCGAATAGATGGTCGTCGCGGTGGCGCCCCCCGCCCGCAGCGAGCCGAAGCGCCGCACGGCGAGGTCGCCGCGCCCGACGAGCGCGATCGAGAGGTGGGCCGGATCGAGGGCAATCGGGATCATCGGGATGCCGTGAGCGGGTTCGAAGGCCAATGATGTAGAAATATTTTGCTCACTTGGGCAATATGGATGGAGAAGAAAGCATAATATTTCCGGATCGGCCGCATCGGACGGCCGGTTTCCGCTACGGGAAGGGGCCCGGAGAGATGGACGACATCGACCGCAAGATCCTGCGCGCCATCCAGGAGGACGCGAGCCTGTCGCTGGCCGAGATCGCCGGGCGCGTCGGCCTGTCGCCGACGCCCTGCTGGAAGCGCATCCAGAAGCTGGAGAAGCAGGGGGTGATCCTGAAGCGCGTGGCGCTGCTCGACCCGGCCAGCGTCGGCAGCGGCGTCACCGTCTTCGTCAGCGTCAGCACGGGCGAGCATTCGGGCGAGTGGCTGGAACGGTTCGCCGAGGCGGTCAGCGCCATGCCCGAGGTGGTGGAGTTCTACCGGATGGCCGGCGACGTCGACTACATGCTGCGCGTCGTCGTGCCGGACATCGCCGCCTACGACCGCTTCTACAAGAAGCTCATCGCAGGGTTGCACCTGACGAACGTCACCTCGCGCTTCGCAATGGAGACGATCAAGTACACGACGGCCGTACCGGTGCGCTGATTTCCGCGGCTCGCTGCCGTGTTCGCGGCCGGGTACGGAAACATTTCGGGACCCGGTAGCGCGCGGGCCGGCGAGCACGTAAGCTTAGACGCGGGGATGGAAGAGCCAACCCAGCAACAGGGGCGCCGACGGGGCCTCGGCCGCGTCCAGTGCCCAGCCAACGAAGCCAGGGATGGATATGGACGGATTGCGATATGTAGCGCCCGCGACGGTTGACGAGGCCGTGGCGGCGTTGGCGGGGGCGACCGGGACGGCGAAGCTGCTGTCCGGCGGGACCGACCTTCTCGTTCAGTTGCGATCGGGCCGCGTGCGTCCCGATCTGATCGTCGACACGAAGCGGATCCCGGGGCTGATCGGGATTAAGGAAGAGAATGGCGGCTTCGTCATCGGCGCCGCGACGTCGGGGGCGATTCTCGACGAGCACGAAGCGCTGAAGCAGGCGTGGCCGGGCGTCGTCGAGGGCATGGAGCTGATCGGCTCGACCCAGGTGCAGGGCCGGGCCAGCCTGGTCGGCAACCTGTGCAACGCCTCGCCGGCGGCGGACAGCGTGCCGGCGCTCATTGCCGCGCGGGCAACCTGCGTCATCGCCGGGTCGAAGGGCCAGCGCGAGGCGCCGGTCGAGACCATCGCCACCGGTCCCGGCAAGACGTCGCTGGCGCGCGACGAGATGATCATCGCCATCAAGCTGCCGAAGCGGCCGGCCCATGCGGCGGACGCTTATCTGCGCTTCATCCCGCGCACCGAGATGGACATCGCCGTCGTCGGCGCCGCCGTCAACGTGACGCTGGACGGCAGCGGCACATGCACCGACGCCATGGTCGTCCTGGGCGCCGTGGCGCCGACGGCGGTCATCGTGCCGGATGCCGCGAAGGCCCTGATCGGCAGCAAGCTCGACGACGCGGCGCTCGAGAAGCTCGACGCGGCGGCACGCGCCGCCTGCAAGCCGATCGACGACAAGCGCGGCACCATCGAATACCGCACAAAGGTCGCCGGCGTCCTCGCACGCCGCGCGGCCGCGATTGCATTCAAGCGCGCAGGGGAGCGCTAAATGGCCAAGACGCACGTCACCACCACCATCAACGGCGAGCCGACCGAGTTCCTGTGCGAGCCGCACCAGACCCTGCTCGACGTCCTGCGTGACGAGCTCGGGCTGACCGGCAGCAAGGAAGGCTGCAGCTCGGGCGACTGCGGCGCCTGCAGCGTGACGGTCGACGACCGGCTCGTCTGCTCGTGCCTGATGCTGGCCGCCGAGGCCGAGGGCCATTCGATCGGCACGATCGAAGGCATGGCCCAGGGTGAGAAGCTGCACCCGCTGCAGCAGCATTTCCTCCAGGAAGGCGCGCTGCAGTGCGGCTTCTGCACGCCGGGGCTGCTCGTCGCGGCGAAGTCGCTGCTCGACAATCATCCGAACCCGACCGAGACCGAGGCGCGCTACTGGCTGGCCGGCAACCTCTGCCGCTGCACCGGCTACGATAAGGTCATCAAGGCGGTGATGGGGGCGGCCGCGGAGCTGCGCGGCGAAACCACGAGCCAAGCGAGGGCATGATGAACCACGTCAGCGATCCCAAGAAGCTCAAGGTCGTAGGTACCCGCCCGATCCGTCCGGACGGTGCGGACAAGGTCACCGGGCGCGCCAGTTTCGGCGCCGACATGAGCCTCCCGGGCATGCTGACTGGCGCCATCAAGCGCAGCCCGCACGCCCATGCGCGCATCCTCTCGATCGACACGTCCAAGGCCGAGGCCCTGCCCGGCGTGAAGGCGGTCGTTTCGGCGAAGGACTTTCCCGAGATCGCCTCGGAGGAAGCCTTCGTCGGCGAGGGGCCGATGAACTTCCGCGACCTGTCGCGGAACTGCATGGCGCGCGACAAGGTGCTCTACGAGGGCCACGCGGTCGCCGCGGTGGCCGCGACCTCGCCGGGCGTCGCCGCCCGGGCGGTCGAGCTGATCGAGGTGCAGTACGAGGTTCTGCCGCACGTCATCGACGTCGAGGAGGCGATGGCGGACGGCGCCCCGCTGCTGCACGACGACGTCTTCACGGCCGGCGTCTCGCCGAAGCCGGAGAAGCCGTCCAACGTGGCCAAGCGGGTGGAATTCATCCTGGGCGACGTCGACGCCGCCATGAAGACGGCAGAAGTGGTCGTCGAGGGCCGCTACACCACCAAGCCGGTGCATCAGGCCTATATCGAGCCGCACGCCTGCGTCGCCTCGGTCAGCGCCGACGGCCAGGCGCAGGTCTGGTGTTCCAGCCAGGGCCAGTTCATGGTTCGCGCCTACTGCGCCAAGCTGCTGGGCATGGAACTGTCGGACATCCGCGTGATGCCGGCAGAGATCGGCGGCGGCTTCGGCGGCAAGACGCTCGTCTATCTCGAGCCGCTGGCCGTGGCGCTGTCGCGCAAGTCCGGCCGGCCGGTCCGCATGGTGATGAGCCGCGAGGACGTGTTCCGCGCCACCGGGCCGACCTCGGGCGGCGTGGTCGAGGTCAAGCTGGGTGCGACGAAGGACGGCCGCATCGTCGCGGCCGAATGCCTGCTGAAGTTCCAGGCGGGCGCCTTCCCGGGTTCTCCGGTACAGCCGGCGGCGATGACCGCCTTCGCCTGCTACGACCTGGAGAACGTCAAGGTCGTCGGCTTCGACGTGGTCAGCAACCGGCCCAAGGTCGCCGCCTATCGGGCGCCCGGCGCGCCGATCTCGGCCTTCGGCGTCGAGAGCGCGGTGGACGATCTGGCGCGCGCACTGAACATGGATCCCATCGCGCTGCGCGAGAAGAACGCGGCGAAGGACGGGACCAAGGCGGCCTACGGACCGACCCTGAAGGACATCGGCTTCATTGAGACGCTGGAAGCGGCGAAGAACCATCCGAACATGCAGGTGAAGCTCGGCCCGAACCAGGGCCGCGGCGTCGCCTGCGGCTTCTGGTTCAACATCGGCGGCGAGTCGAGCGGCGCCGTCCACGTCAACGAGGACGGCACGGTCGTCGTCGTGTCGGGCAACCCCGACATCGGCGGCAGCCGCGCCTCGATGGCGATGATGGCGGCCGAGGTGCTCGGCATACCGGTCGAACGGGTGCGGCCGATCGTCGGCGACACCGCGTCGATCGGCTACTCCTTCCTGACCGGCGGCAGCCGCGTCACCTTCGCCACCGGCATGGCGGTCAGCCAGGCCGCGGAGAAGGTGGTCGAGCAGCTGAAGGCCCGTGCCGCTGCCCTCTGGGACATCAGCGCCGAGGCGGTGGAGTGGCGCGACGGCACGGCCTATCCGGCCGGCCCGAACGCCGGAGAGTTCGAGCCGCTGCCGCTCGCCGAGATCGCGTCCAAGTCCGGGCGTACCGGCGGGCCGATCACGGCCGAGGTCTCGGTCAACGCCCAGGGCGCCGGTCCCGGCTACGCGACGCATGTCTGCGACGTCGAGGTCGACCGCGAGACCGGGCACGTCACCATCCTGCGCTACACGGCGGTGCAGGACGTCGGCCGGGCGATCCACCCGACCTATGTGGAAGGGCAGATCCAGGGCGGCGTCACCCAGGGTGTCGGCTGGGCGCTGAACGAGGAGTACATCTACAACGCCAAGGGCCTGCTGGAGAATCCCGGCTTCCTCGACTATCGCGTGCCGGTCGCGTCCGACCTGCCGATGATCGACGCGGTCATGATCGAGGTGCCGAACCCGCGCCATCCCTTCGGCGCCAAGGGCGTCGGCGAGGTGCCGATCGTGCCGCCCATGGCGGCGGTGGCGAACGCCATCCGCGACGCCATCGGCGTGCGCATGCACGACCTGCCGATGTCGCCGCCGAAGATCCGTGCCGCCCTCGACGCCGGCGAACTGCCGATGGCGGCGGAGTAGGGCCGATGGCCCGTGTCTTCGTCTCGGGCTCGGTCGCCCGCCACCTCACCGGTGGCGAGACCGAATTCGAGGTGAAGGCGGACACGGTCGGCCGCCTCGTCCGCGAACTCGACCGCCGCTTTCCCGGCCTGGGCAACCAGGTCGAGGAAAGCATGGCGGTCGCCATCGACGGCGTGATCTGCCAGGACACGCTGATGGAGCCGATCCCGCCCGACAGCGAGATCCACCTGATCCCGAAGATCGCCGGGGGGTGAGTTCGGCCCTACGGCATCCTTCGAGACGCGTGCTGCGCACGCTCCTCAGGACGAGGTTTTTTTCCGGAAATAGAGGAAACCTCATGCTGAGGAGCCGCCGCAGGCGGCGTCTTGAAGCACGGACCGCCGCGCGACCTCACCCCACCGCGGCCGGATCCATCCCGACCAGCTCGCGGTAGCGCCCGGCGTCCGTTGCACCCTCCGTGTTCACCACCAGTACCCGCGACCTTCCATCCAGCCCGATCGCCGCGCGCGCGGCAGGGTCGCCCGACGCGGCGATCAGCCCTGCCAGTCCCGCTCCGCCGCTCTCGCCGGCGACGATTGCGGGGTCGCCCGCGGCCGGCCGCGCCAGCCGGTTCATCACCGCCACGGCCTCGTCGTCGGTCACCGTCATGAAGGCGTCGGCGACGCGCGACAGCACCCGCCACGCGACCAGCGACGGCTCGTAGCATTCCAGCATCGCCATCACCGTCGGCTCGCCGTGCGCGATCTTGGCCATGCCGCCGTCGCGCGCGCAGGCGAAGATGCAGGCCGCCCGCTCCGGCTCGACGACGGTGAAGACCGGGCGGCGGTCGCCCAGGACGAGCGCCATGTGCGCCGCCGCCGCGGCCGCGATGCCGCCGACGCCGGCCTGCACGAAGACGTGCGTCGGCGGCTCCGGCAGGGCGACCAGTGCCTCGTGCACCAGGACGGTGTAGCCCTGCATCACGAGGCCGGGCACCCGCTCGTAGCCGGGCCACGACGTGTCCGACACCAGCGTCCAGCCCCGCCGCCCGGCGACGCGCGCCGCCTCCTCCACCGAATCGTCGTAGGTGCCGTCGACCCGCACCATCTCCGCGCCGAAGCGGGCGATGGCCGCCACGCGGTCTTCGGTGACGCGCGCGTGTACGAAGATGACCGCATTCGCGCCGACCAGCTGCGCGCCCTGCGCCACCGAGCGCCCGTGATTGCCGTCCGTGGCGCAGCAGAAGGTGAGGCCCGCGGCGACCGCGCGCACGTCCGGCGACTGCAGGTCGGCGGCCTCGACTCTGCGGCCGAGCGCCCGCCCGGCCTCTTCCTGCACGATCCGGATCACCGCATAGGCGCCGCCCAGCGCCTTGAAGCTGCCGAGGCCCAGGCGATGGCCCTCGTCCTTCACATGCACGGCGGCCACGCCCAGTCCGCGCGCCAGACCGGGCAGGGCGTGCAGCGGCGTCGGCCGATACTCCGGCCGCAGCGCCACCACCTCCAGCGCCGCCGCCGCCGCCTCGGCCCCCAGCGTCGCCGCATCGGCGGGGTCGAGCGCGTGGCGATAGGCGGGGTCGGTGTTCAGGATCAGCATGGCGGGACCTCCTCGCCGTAATGCTTACCGCAAATCGGCCGATCTGTGAGCATCCGGATCGTCCGTGCAGGACGATCCGGCCGGCGGACGCCCTTGAGCGCGGCAGGCGGGACGGGCACTCTCCCGCACGGCACCGATGGCGGGGACGGCGCCGACTGCCTGTTCGGACATGAGGAGTCACATGTCGAAGATCAGCACCTGTCTCTGGTTCGCGACGGACGCCGAGGAAGCCGTCCGCCACTACACCTCCCTGATCCCCGGCTCGGGGATCGAGTACGTCCTGCGCTCGCCCGGCCCGTGGCCCGGCGGACAGGCCGGGGAGGTCATCCTGATCACGTTCACTCTGGACGGGCAGCAGTATCAGGCGCTCAACGGCGGCAACGCCGCCGACTACGGCACCGCCGCCTCGATCTCGGTGTCGTGCGCGGATCAGGCGGAGGTCGACCGGCTCTGGGCGGCGCTGACGGCGAACGGTGGCCAGGAAGTCGCCTGCGGCTGGCTGCGCGACCGCTGGGGCGTGCCGTGGCAGATCGTCCCCGAAGCGCTGCCCCGCCTCCTCGCCGACCCGGACCCAGCGGTTTCGGCCCGCGTGTTCCAGGCGATGCAGACCATGGTCAAACTCGACGTCGCCACCCTGGAGCGCGCCGCGGCGGGGGGATGACGGCCGGCTGTCGGACGTTACAATCTGAGGTCGCGTTGCGGGTCGACGCTCATGGCGCGATCTCCAGCCGCGCGATCACGTCGCCGTCGACGGTAAATTTGTAGCGCAGGTCGATCGGGCTGCCGGGGAAGGTGCCGGTGACGCGGCTCGTCACCACGACCAGGGCGTCATCCTGCGCTGTACCGATCGGCTCGCTCACAAAATCGTACTTCGTGGCCGCTTCGAACGCCCATCGCGCTATGGCTTCCCGGCCGACGTGGGTGTTCCTCTCGTCGCTGACGACGGCGTCGGGGGCGAAGCAACGGGCGATCGCTGCACCGTCCTTCGCGTCGGCGGCGAAATAGGCGGCGATGGGGGCAGGCATCGGGATGGTCATTGGGGGTCTCCGGCTCGTCTTGCGTCCCCGCTGAGATCGACCTAACTTGCGTTAATCGCAAGAACCTACCGAAAAGTAAGGTACTCACCGAAAAGTATGGGACGCGAATACACCCGCGAGACCGCTGCCCAGGGTGTGGAGCAGGCCCTCGGCCTGCTCGAAGGTCGGTGGAAGCTGGTGATCCTGTTTCATCTCTTCGGCGGAAACGTCATGCGCTTCTCTGACCTCGAGCGCGCCATACCCGCCGTGTCCCAGAAGATGCTGATCCAGCAACTTCGGCAGATGGAAAAGGACGGCATCGTGCGCCGGATCGTCCATCATCAGGTCCCGCCCAAGGTCGAATACTGCCTGACCGACTGGGGGCAGGCGCTGTGTCCCGCGCTCGATGCCTTGCTGACCTGGGCCGCTCAGCGGGAAGATCCGCCGGTCCCGCGCGCCTCGCCGGAAGACTGACCGAGGTACGGGTCGAGCCGTTACGGTTCGGACGCTGAACACCCGCGCCTCCCGTCTGGCATTTCGGCGGCATGTGCAATATTAGGGATGCAGAGCTACCTCCGGGGCGGAATGCACCGGGTTTGCGCCGTGCGGGCGTGGTGGAATTGGTAGACGCGCCGGACTCAAAATCCGGTTCCGCAAGGAGTGTCGGTTCGAGTCCGACCGCCCGCACCATCATCCTGAACATCGCTTTTCGTCGCCCGGCTTCTCGTCCCCCCGGCTTCTCGTCTCGCGGCCGCATCGACGGTGCCGGGATAGATTCCGCGCCGCCGGCGTTTGTGGCGGCCGGCATCTGCCGCCGGCCAGGACGAGCCGATGCTGGACCACACCGACAACCCGCACGACGCCGCTTCGCGCGCCGACGCGGCAATGGATGAGCGCGGGAACGAGCGCGGGGACGCGCCCCCGGAACAGCCGGTCGGCGCGTGGGCAGCCGCACTCCTGCGGCTGGCGGCGGAACGGCGCGCCGGCCCGATCGTCGCGGTGGCGCGGCACAGCCGGCGGGCGGACGACCTGCGCGCGATCCTGGCGGCGTTCGCCCCCGACCTGAAGGTGGCGCCGCTGCCGGCATGGGATTGCCTGCCGTTCGACGGGACGCCGCCCTCGTCCGGGGTGATGGGCGTGCGCGCCGGCACGCTGCGCTGGCTCGCCGACCGGACCAACCCGCCCGACCTGGTGGTGACGACGCCGGCGGCGGTCCTTCAGCGGGTTCCGCCGCAGGCGGTCTGGCGCTCGGCCCATCTGGAATTCCGGCTGGGCGACGTGTTGGACACGGAGGCCGTCGAGCGGCACCTCGTCCGCCGCGGCTACGTGCATGACGATTGCGTCGACGAGCCCGGCGAGTTCGCCTTCCGCGGCCGCGTGCTCGACCTTTTCCCGGCGGCGGCCCCGCGGCCGTGCCGCGTCGAGTTCGACGAAGACGGCAGGATCGCCGGCATCCGCTCCTACGACCCGGCGACGCAGCGCTCCGTCGCCGAGGCCGAGCTGCTGGAAGTGGATCCCGCGTCGGAGATCGTCGCGACGGATGACGAGATCCCGCAGCGGCGCGACGTGCAGTGGCTGCCCGAATACTACGCGACGCTGCAAACCCTGTTCGACTATGTGCCCGGCGCCCTGCTGGTGGCGGAGCCGGCGGCGCGGGAGAGGGCGGAGACCTTCCTGGAACAGGTCGAGGAGGGCTTCCGCCTGCGCATGGACCTGCGCTCGGAGGCGGCGGACCGGCGGCGGCCGGTCGCGCCGGAGCGGCTGTACCTGACCGCGGCCGAATGGCAGGGCGGTCTTAAGGAACAGGGGTGCGACGCGGCGACACTGCACGCGGACCAGCCGCCGGCGGAACGAGTGCCGCACTTCGCCGCGGCCGGCGCGGGCGAGGAGGGCTTCGGGCCGTTCCTTGATCGGCAGATCGATGAAGGCCGGAAGCCGGTCCTGGCGGCGTCGTCGCCGCGACTCCTGCGCCGGCTGGAGCGGCAGGCGGAAAAAGCCACGAAACGGACGCCGGAACGTGTCGCCGACTGGCGCGCGGTCGCCGGCGCCGCGCCCGGCACGCTGCTGAGCATCGCGGCGCCCGTGCCGGAGGGCTTCGCCGATCCCGAAGCCGATGCCGTGGTGATCACCCCCGTCGAAGTGTTCGGCATCGCGGATGCCGGCGCCGCGGACGACGTGCCGGAGCGCCTCCCGTTCGATGCGGACGGGCTGAGGGTCGGCGATGCGGTGGTTCACCTGGAGCAGGGTGTCGGCCTCCTCGAAGGGCTGGAAACAATCGCCACCCCCGACGGCGCGGGAAGCTGCGAACTGATCCGGCTCCGCTACGCCGATGACGCGATCGTTATGCTGCCCGTCCACGAGGCGGGGGCGCTCTGGCGGCACGGCGCCGACGCGGAAACCGTCAGCCTGGACAAGCCGGAGAGCGAAAGCTGGAAGCGGCGCCGCGCCGCCGTGGAAGCCGATATCGCGGCCACGGCGGAACGGCTGACGGCGCTGGCGAAGGCGCGCAGCGGCAGGCGCGCGCCGGCGCTGGTGCCGCCGCCGCGCGTCTTCGCGCGGTTCGCCGGGCGTTTCCCCCATCCGCTGACGCCGGACCAGACGCGGGCCGCCGATGCGGTCCTCGCCGATCTCGCCGCCGGGCGGCCGATGGACCGGCTCGTCTGCGGCGACGTTGGGTTCGGCAAGACCGAGATCGCCCTGCGCGCCGCCGCCGCTGCGGTGCTCGCCGGGCGGCAGGCCGTGGTCATGGCGCCGACGACGATCCTCGTGCGGCAGCATCTCCAGACCTTCCGGCGCCGGTTCGCGCCGTTCGGCATTGCGGTCGAGGAGCTTTCGCGGATGGTCGCACCGGCGCGGGCGCGGCGGGTGAAGGCGGGACTCGCCGACGGCACGTTGCGTCTGGTGATCGGCACGCAGGCGCTGGCCGCGAAGAGCCTCCGGTTCGACGCGCTCGGGCTGGTGATCGTCGACGAGGAGCACAAATTCGGTGCCGCGCAGAAGGAGAAGATGCGCAGGCTGGCGGCCGGCGCGCACCTGCTCACGCTGACGGCGACGCCGATCCCGCGGACGCTGGAGACCAGCCTCATCGGCCTCCAGGACGTCAGCGTCGTGGCGACGCCGCCGGCGCAGCGTCAGCCGGTGCGGACCGTGGTGACGCCCTTCGACGAGGGCGTGGTGCGCCAGGCGCTGATGCGCGAGCGGGCACGCGGCGGCCAGAGCTTCGTCGTCTGTCCGCGGATCGAGGACATCGAGCCGATGGCCGCACGGCTGCGGGCGGCGGTGCCGGAACTGGACCTGAGCGTCGCGCACGGCAAGCTGCCGGCCGCCGACCTGGACCAGGTGATGATCGGGTTCGCCGACGGCGAGGGCGACGTGCTGCTGGCGACCAACATCGTCGAGAGCGGCCTGGACGTGCCGCGCGCCAACACGATGATCGTCTGGCGGTCCGACCGGTTCGGCCTCGCCCAGTTGCACCAGCTGCGCGGGCGGGTCGGCCGCGGCGCGCTGCGCGGGACGACGTTCCTGACGACCGACCCGTCGCAGAAGGTCGCCGCCGCCACGGCGAAGCGCCTGCACACGCTGGAGGCCGCGGGCGGGCTGGCGGCAGGTTTCGCCATCAGCGAGCGCGACATGGAGATGCGCGGCACCGGCGACCTGTTCGGGCCGGAGCAGGCGGGGCGGATCAAGCTGATCGGCACAGGCCTCTACCGGCGCCTGCTCGCGCGCGCCACGGCCGCCGCGCGCGGCGAAGCGGCCGAGGACTGGACGCCTGAGCTGCACATCGGCACCGGCGGTCATGTCCCGAAGGAGCATGTGCCCGAGGACGAGGTGCGCCTCAACCTCTACGCCCGCATCTATGGAGCGGAGGACGAGCAGGCGCTGGAGGCGCTGGAAGATGAAATGACGGACCGCTTCGGCCCGTCGCCGCCGCCGCTGCAGGACCTGTTCGCCGCCGCGCGGCTGGTCCTGTCGTGTCGCCGCCTGCGCATCGCGCGGCTGGACGCCGGACCCCAGGGTGTCGCCGCGACCTTCCGCGGCAAGCCGCCGTCGTTCCGGGCCGGGTCGCTCGAGAAGGCGGGCATGGTGTGGCGCAACGACCGGCTGGTCCGCACCGGGACGGACGAGGCCCCGCATGCGCCCCTCGCGGCCGCGTCGGACTTTCTGGCACTGGTCGCCTCCCACGCAGGCCGGGAGTCCGCCTGCGATTCGGCGTCGGGATAGACGGATCGAACCCGATGCGGCTGTCGCGGTTTCTTGTTCATTCTCCCGAAGGGCGGTGGAGATCGGCATGAGCGCGCGGAAGAACGACAGCGACAAGGCGTCCGGTGGTCCCCGACGCGACGCGGAGAAGGCGGCCGGCGAGCCGCAGCGCAGCCGCGAAGAGGGGGCGGCCACGACGACGGGGCCTGCGCAGCCGATCGATGTGGACCGTGTCGATCCGGCCCGTGCCGGGTCCGACAGGCCGAAGGGCGCCTGAGGCGCGATGAAGCCCGCCTTCGCACTGCCGCTCGACACGCAGCCGATGGAGGCACGGTCGGCCGACATCGTCCCGGAGGAGGGCGGGCCGTGGCTGTACGAGCCGAAGTGGGACGGCTTCCGATGCCTCGCCTTCAAATCCGGCGAGGCCGTCGACCTGCGTGCCAAGTCCGGCAAGCCGCTGGGGCGCTATTTTCCCGAGATCGTCGCGATGCTGGGCGCGCTGCCGGCCTGCCGCGCCGTGGTCGACGGCGAGATCGTCATTGCCGACGCGGACGGACCGGCCTTCGACGCGCTGCAAATGCGGCTCCATCCGGCCGAAGGCCGGGTCCGCAAGCTCGCCGCAGAGACGCCGGCGCAGCTGATCCTGTTCGACATGCTGGCCGATCCCGACGGCCGGAGCCTGCTCGATGTGCCGCTCAGCCGGAGGCGGCGAGCTCTGGAAGATTTCGTCGCCGCGGCCGATCGCGAGAACCTGACCCTGTCGCGCTGTACGCGCGATGCGGCGGAGGCGAAGGCGTGGCTCGGCGAGTCCGGGCATGGCGCGACGGACGGGGTCGTGGCGAAGCTGCTGGAGGGCGGCTACGAGGCCGGCGCGCGCACGATGGTCAAGGTGAAGCGGCTGCGCACCGCGGACTGCGTCGTGGGCGGCTTCCGCTATCTCGCCGCCCGGCGGCAGGTCGGATCGCTGCTGCTCGGTCTCTACAACGCGGCTGGCGAACTCGACCACGTCGGCTTCACCTCGACCATCGCGAACGAGGCGCGGGCGGAACTCACGGAGCGGCTGGAGGCGCTGCGCGCGCCGCCCGGCTTCGACGGCAAGGCGCCCGGCGGCCAGAGCCGCTGGAGCACCGAGCGCAGTGGCGCCTGGGAGCCGCTGCGGCCGGAGCTGGTCGTGGAGGTCCGCTTCGACCAGGTGACAGGGCGCCGTTTCCGCCACGGCACGAAGCTTTTGCGCTGGCGACCCGACAAGGCGCCCCGGCAGTGCGGCTTCAACCAGCTTTCCGGGTGAAGCCGACGGCGGCAGGCGGGCGGGGCGCCCTACAGGCGGGGGGTCACCTGGCGCCGGTGCCGCGGTCGGCGGCGTCCAGCAGCCTGAGGGTCGCATCGTCGCGGCGCCCGCCGAACCAGCGGTCCAGCGCGTCACCGAACGCCGGCTCGCCGCTCGCCGCCTCGAACAGCGTCAGGGACGAGCGCAGCTTCGTCGCGTCGATGTCGCCGAAGACCCGGACCGGGTCGGGATCCGGCACGTCGGCGAGTGCCGCCACGCAGTCGCGCAGCCGTGCGCCCAGCAGCGGATGGTCGAGATAGGCCTGTGCCTCGGCGCGCGAGCCGATCGCGTAGCGTTGCGCCATCGGGCTGCGGCCCAGGCCGGCGATCTGCGGAAAGACGTACCACATCCAGTGGGTGCGCTTGTCACCGGCCCTGATCTCGGCCAGCGCCGCATCGTAGTTCGCCGCCTGCGCACTCACGAACCGCTCCAGGTCGAACCGGTCGCCTTCGGTCATCCGCCTCTCCGTCTGCCGGGATCACCCCGGCACAATGCGACGGATCCGCTTCCGGTTCAGCACTGCCCGGATCAAGTTGCAGCGGTGACTTCGAACTCCGGTATCCTCGTCCATGTAGCTAGCTCGCCCTTTTCGCTGTACGCGATGGACCGGCTTGGCGCCGGGGAGGCGGGAACCCGGTGGGCCACCGGCGTGTCCCACCAGCGATCTCTTATTTCCGAACCCAAGGAGACGCAGGATGGCCGAAATCCCGGACCAGCGCCCCGACCGGTCGAACGCTTCCGCCGGTGGCGGTGCGACCGTCGAGACACTGCGGCTCGCGAAGAACGGCTGGGTACCGAACAATCCGGACCTGCCGGTCCTGCACTGGCGGGACGCCGTCCACGGTGTGCCCGGCGACGAACTCGCGTCGCGGCTGGAGGAGGCGTTCGCGCGGAACGGGTGGCCGCCGCAGTGGCGCTACGGCGTCTACGACTATCACCACTATCACGATGCGGCGCACGAGGTGCTGGGCTGCGCCGCGGGGACCGCGCAGCTCGTGTTGGGCGGCCCCGGCGGGCCGGAGGTGGCGGTCGGGGCCGGCGACGTGCTGGTGCTGCCGGCGGGGACCGGCCACTGCTGCGTCGCGGCCAGCGCCGAGTTCTTCATGGTCGGCGCCTATCCGCCGGGGCAGCGCGGGGATATCCGCCGGGAGGCGCCGACCGCGGAGATGGCGGAGCGGATCCGCCACGTCCCCTATCCGGCGTCCGATCCGGTTGCCGGCGCCGACGGGCCGCTGCTATCGCACTGGCCGGGCTAGGTAAAGCTTCGTCACCCGGCGGAGCGGATGTCCTCGACCTGCGGCAGGTAGGCGCCGTAGCCCTCGGCCTCCATGTCGTCGCGGTGGACGAATCGCAGGGAGGCGGAATTGATGCAGTAGCGCAGGCCGCCGCGGTCGCGCGGGCCGTCCGGGAAGACGTGGCCGAGATGGCTGTCGCCATGGCTGGAGCGCACCTCGACGCGGATCATGCCGTGCGAGACGTCGCGCAGTTCCGCGATGTTGGCGGGCTCGATCGGCTTGGTGAAGCTCGGCCAGCCGCAGCCGGACTCGTATTTGTCGGCCGAGGCGAACAGCGGCTCGCCCGACACGATGTCGACGTAGATGCCGGGCTCCTTGTTGTGCAGGTAGGCGCCGGTGCCGGGGCGTTCCGTGCCGCTCTCCTGGGTCACCCAGAACTGTTCCGGGGTCAGTTTAGCGATCGCCTCGGGGCTCTTTCGATAGGTCGGCATCTCATCCTCCTCGCCGCTCCGCCGCCACCCGGCGCGGAGGTCATCGATTGCCCAGGAACTGGGCGCTGCCCGCGGGGTCTTCAACGGCGCCGACCCTTCAGGAGGTAACCGCGACCTCCACCGACAGGTCGCGGAACGCGTCCGTCATGCCGACGAAGCTGCCGGAGACCGGCGTCGTCTGGTCGATGTGGCGGGCCACCGCGACCGGAATGAGGTTGAAGCCGCCGACGCTGCGGTTGGTCGGATCGAAGGTGATCCAGCCGGCACCGGGCACATAGACCTCGGCCCAGGCATGGGTCGAGCCGGCACCGTCGGTGCCCGCGAGCGTCCTGTCTGGATTGTGCAGGTAGCCGGACACGATGCGCGCGCCGAAGCCCAGGCTGCGCGCCGCCTCGGCGAACAGCACGGCGAAGTCGCGGCACGAGCCCCAGCCGCGGGCGAGCGTCTCGACCGGCGCCTGGGTGCCCTCGTCGTCGCGGCTCTGATAGTTCACCCACGCCGCGACCCCGTTGCTCAGGTCCTTGAGCAGCGACAGCGTGTCGGTCGGGTCGCTCCGCACGAAGCCGCGCGCCCAGTCGCCGAGCCGGCCGGCCGGGTCCGGATATTGCTGCACCGTCATGGCGCCCAGGTCGGTCCAGTCGTCGTCGGCATAGCGGAACGGATAGGAGATCGCCGACGCCGCGATGGGGAACACCGGCCAAGCCGCCGCGTGCAGTTCCAGCACCGTGAAGCTGTCGATGATCAGCCGGTCCGTCATGACGCCGAAGGTCGCCGTCGCCACGGCGTTGCCGGCGACGTCGTGCGCCCAGGTCACCGCCGCGTCGGGCGTCACCCTGATCTCGCTCGACAGCAGGTGCAGGTCGCGGCTCTCGCGCGGCCGCAGCATTAGGCGGTGCGGGCCGAGGCTGACCGGCACGTGATAGCGATAGGTGGTGCGGTGGCGGATGGTGAGGGTGATCAGCGGAAGCTCCAAGACGGGGCGCCTGGACGGAAACGCGTCTGCGCCGGTTCCGTCGCGCGCCTTCGGGCCGGAACTGTTCCGGCAAGGATACTCTCTCCACCGCGACGATGCCCGTGCCATCGTCGGCCCGAAGATTCCCGCCCGAAGATTCCCGCCCGAAGATTCCGGCCCGAAGATTCCGGGAGGCGAAGCGCGAAAGCGCGCTATGGTGATCGCCTGTCGGAGACGCGCCCGAGACGCCGGGCGGTGCCATCGACGCCAGGTCGGTTGCGGAACGGCCTACGGGTGCGATGCCCGTGGGTCTGCGGACGGGATGCCCCGGCTGCAGGTGTCTTTCTGCCGACCCGATGACGGGCCGGATACGCGGGAGAGCGGGATGGCCAAGGGACAGAAGCGCAGCAATCGCGAGATCAAGAAGCCGAAGGCGACGAAGGCCGTCGCCGCGGCGCCGTCCTCCTCGACGCTGCTGAGCAAGGTGCCTGCCGCACCGGGCGCCAAGAAGAAGGGCTGACGGCAGAATCCCGCCGCGGCGCGTCCCGCCTTTCCGTCCCGCGGCGTCGTTGTTGCGGGCCGCGCGGATCGGTGGCTAAGCTTCCCCGGGGCACGCGCCGCCGCCCGCAGGGCGCGGCCTTCGCCTCGAACCGACGCCCGCGCAGACGGGCGCGCATCCGGGAGGTTAGCCCATGGCTGAAGCCGTGCTCAGCTATGTCAACGGCCTGTGCGACACCCCGCTGCTGGGGGAGACGATCGGCCGGAACTTCGACCGGACCGTCGCCGTCCACGGCGACCGGCCGGGCCTGATCGTCCGCCAGCAGGGCGTGCGCTGGACCTATGCCGAGCTCGGCGCCAGGGTGGACGCCCTCGCCGCCGGCCTGCTGGCATTGGGACTGGAGCCCGGCGACCGCATCGGTATCTGGTCGCCCAACAATTTCGAATGGGTCGTCACCCAGTTCGCCACGGCCAAGGCCGGCCTGGTCCTGGTCAACATCAACCCGGCCTACCGCCTGACCGAGGTCGAGTATGCCCTCAACAAGGTCGGCTGCCGGGCGCTGATCACGGCCACGCGCTTCAAGACGTCGGACTATGTCGGCATGGTCAATGCGCTGGCGCCGGAACTGGCGTCGTGCCAGCCGGGGCAGCTGAAGGCGGCGCGTCTGCCGACGCTGGAGATCGTCGTCGAGATCGCCGATGCGCCGTCGCCCGGCATGATCGGCTTCGGCGACATCTACGGCTTCGGCACGGCCCGGGAGCGCGAGCGGCTCGCCGCGCTGGCCGGGACGCTGCAGTTCGACGACCCGATCAACATCCAGTTCACCTCCGGCACCACCGGCTCGCCGAAGGGTGCGACGCTGACGCACCACAACATCCTCAACAACGGCTATTTCGTCGGCGAGGGCATGCGCCTCGGGCCGGAGGACCGGCTCTGCATCCCGGTGCCGCTCTACCACTGCTTCGGCATGGTGCTGGGGAATCTCGCCTGCACGACGCACGGGTCGGCCATGGTCTATCCGGGGGAGGGGTTCGACCCGCTGGCGACTCTGCAGACGGTCGCCGAGGAGCGCTGCACCGGCCTGCACGGCGTGCCGACGATGTTCATCGCGCAGATGGAACATCCCCAATTCAAGTCCTTCGACCTCTCCTCGCTGCGCACCGGCATCATGGCCGGCGCGCCGTGCCCGATCGAGGTGATGCGCCGTGCCGTCTCCGCCATGCACCTGGAGGAGATCACCATCTGCTACGGCATGACGGAGACCAGCCCGGTCAGCTTCCAGACCGGCATCGAGGATCCGCTGGAGCGGCGCGTCTCCAGCGTCGGGCGCGTCCATCCGCACCTGGAGGTGAAGATCGTCGACGCGGACGGGCGGGTCGTGCCGCGCGGCGTGCCGGGCGAGCTCTGCACTCGCGGCTATGCGGTGATGCTGGGCTACTGGGGCGACGAGGAGCGCACCGCCCAGGCGATCGACGCGGCGCGCTGGATGCACACCGGCGACCTCGCCGTGATCGACGAGGCCGGCTTCTGCAACATCGTCGGCCGCATCAAGGACATGGTCATCCGCGGCGGCGAGAACATCTATCCGCGCGAGGTGGAGGAGTTCCTCTACCGGCACCCGAAGATCGAGGATGTGCAGGTCTTCGGCGTGCCCGACCACCGCTTCGGCGAGGAGCTGTGCGCGTGGATCAAGGTGCGCGCCGGCGAGAGCCTCACCGCCGAGGAGGTCCGCGACTTCTGCCGCGACCAGATCGCCCACTACAAGGTGCCGCGCAACATCCGCTTCGTCGACGAATTCCCGATGACGGTCACCGGCAAGGTGCAGAAGTTCGTGATGCGCGAGGAGACGATCCGCGAGCTCGGGCTGGACGCGAAAGAGAGGGCTTGAGGCGGCGCGTCAGCCGGGCGGCGACTGCTACAGGTCGACCGGTTCGTAGGCGCCGCGCTGCGGGATCGTCGCGGCGAATCGCCAGATCGGCCTGGTGTCGGTGCCGCGGGCGGGAATGCCGATCAGCGAACTCGACACCGTGCCGAAGCCCCAGCCCGTGTCGACATGCATCGCGGCGTTCGGATCGTCCGCACCCGCCGCGCGGTCGCGGCCGTCGAGCAGCGCCGCCCAGGCCTCCCAGTCGTTGGCCGACGGGTCGGGCGGCGGTGCCGCGCGGAAGCGCGGCAGGTAGAGACGGGTGCGGTCGGACGCCTCCGTGTCGTTCAGGTCCCAGGCGGTGACCATCGATACGCCCGGCGGTACCGGCGTCACTCTTACGCCGCCGGCACCGCGGTCGCCGAGATTGCGGATCCAGAAGGCGTCGCGGTCGTCGCCGACGATCATGTTGAACGCCCGATAGGCGCTGCCGTCGAGCATGGCGAGCGCCGCCGCCGCCGCCGCTGCGTCGGCATGGTCGAGCGCGTCCAGGACGAGTTCGCCGCGGCTGCGCTTGTCGGGTGCGGGGCCGAGCGAGTGCCGCCGGTTCAGGATCGCGGCGACGACGCCGTGGTCGTTGAGGCCGAGCCAACTGCCGCCCGCCAGTTCGTCCAGGCCCGCCACGACCTCGGGCCGGTCGGGCCAGTGGCGCGCCGGCGCCCGCCAGGGCCGCTCCAGGAGTTCGTCCCGGTTCGCCGCGACGATCAGCGGCCAGGCCGCATTGGGCCGGCGGAGCAGGACGACGGTACACATGCGGCGAAGCGCTTCCCAAGTTTCGGTACACCTGTCGGACCGGCGCCGTTATAACCTGCGCCCTGGATCCATGCCATGCGGTGCCGGGCGCGACGGCCGGGCCGGGCCGGCGGGGACGACGACGGAAGACCGGAGAATCAGATGTCCACCTTCGACGATCGCGAGCGCCAGTTCGAGGCCAAGTACAGCCACGATCAGGACCTGCAGTTTAAGGTTCAGGTGCGCCGAAACCGGCTCCTCGGCCAGTGGGCCGCCGAGCGGATGCAGCTGACGGGCGACGCCAGCGACGCCTATGCCAAGGAGGTCGTCTCGTCCGACTTCGACAAGCCCGGCGACGAGGACGTGCTGCAGAAGGTCCTGGCCGATCTCAACGCCAAGGGCGTGAACGTCGACGCGCGCGACGTGCGGATCAAGATGAACGAGCTTCTGGCCGTCGCGAAGAAGCAGATCATGGAGGCCTGAGTCGGGAAAGCCTGAGTCAAAGACCCGGGTCGGCCGTCGGTCCGGTGCGCGGGCGACGGCTTGACGCCCGCCCGGGCCGCGCTCACCAGTCGCGAACCGGGCCGACGTCGACGTGGACGAAATCGGAGCTGGGATAGTAACCGACGCCGCCGCTGCGCAGGCTCATCGCCGCCTTGCGGATCTTGGGCAGGTCGCGGCCCGGGACGTTCAGGTCCATCGCCATGGCGCGCATGTGATAGCTGTTGCGCGCGACCCCACTGCTCCGGCGGCGCAAGGCCGCGTTCGTCACCGGCGAACGATAGCCGGAGATGATCTCGAAGGGTTCGCTGGTTTCCAGCCGGCCGTTGAGCCGATGGAGAAGGTCGATCAGATCCTTGTCGATCGGCTTCACCTTGCCGGTGCGGTGGTCGCGCATGATCTTGTCGATCTCGCGCATCGCGTCGCGCACATACTTGCCGTTTTCCCAGTAGACGGCCTTCAGCTTCTCGCCGGTGTGCAGGTTGTAGAGATTGACCGAGCGGGCGCCCTTCACCGGGGTTCCGGGCCGGCCGGACGCCGTTCGGGTCGCCCCCGCCAGGGCGGAGACCGGACTCATCGCCACCGCAGCGGCT
Source organism: Constrictibacter sp. MBR-5 (assembly GCF_040549485.1). Taxonomy (NCBI): domain Bacteria; kingdom Pseudomonadati; phylum Pseudomonadota; class Alphaproteobacteria; order Rhodospirillales; family Allostellaceae; genus Constrictibacter; species Constrictibacter sp. MBR-5. Next base: position 60,956 of record NZ_JBEPTK010000012.1, on the reverse strand, counting down.
GCGCCGACTTGGAGGAGTGATCGGCGGCTCAGGAGTCGGGTCGACGTCATAGTCTCTGCTGCTCCGTATGGCGGACGACGGAATGTCGCGGGGGCGACGCGGGGAACCTTCATGGAAGTTGGTGGTTGTTCCTTTGCGGTAGCATGCGCGCGTCCGGCGCCTCAACCGGGAAATTTACCGTGTTGTGCGCCATATCGCTTGACAACTGCGCGGCCTGCGTTCCCAGGCCCCACCTTCGAGCAGGAGCGTTAACGCCGGGTAATCGCGGCGGCGCGCCTCGGGTAATCGGTCGTTAACCATCTCGCCGCACTCTCCCGGCGTCGGCGCCCGTGCTCACTGCGGGACGGCCCGCTTCGGGACGGAATCATGGTTTCTCTGCAGGTGGAGACGAACGCTCCCGCACGGCAGCCCGGAGTCCGGCCGGTCCGGGGCATGCTCGCGCCACTCGGCATTCGCGCCCGCGCCGCCCTCGTCCTCCTCGCGACGTTTCTCGCCGTGGCCTTGCCGTCGCTCTGGCTGCTGATGGCGGTGATCGACCGCCTGACCGAGCATTACGGCATGCGCTACGCTCGCGACAACGCCGCACTCCAGAAGGAGCGGCTGCTGTCGCCGACCCTGCGCGACCTCGTCCTGGCGCGCAAGCTGGCGGACTCGCCCGTGATCAGGTCGTGGGCGCGCAACGAGTCGGATCCGGCCGTGCACGCGCTCGCGATCGCCGAGCTCGAAAGCTACAAGCGCTTCTTCCAGGACACCGCCTACTTCGTCGCGATCGGGAGCAGCCGGCACTATTATTTCAGCGATGCGCAGAGCGATCCGGCCGCGGTCTCGCAGCCGCGCGAAGCGCTCGACCTGTCGGTGGCGCGCAACGCCTGGTTTCCGACCGCCATGGCGTCGGACGCCCCCTACATGCTCAACGTCGACAATAACGGCCTGCTCGGGGCCACGAAGGTCTGGATCAACGTCCCGATCCGCGACGGCGGCGAGACGCTCGGCATCGCCGGCACGGGAGTCGACCTCGGCGCCTTCGTCACGGCCTTCCTGGCCGACCTCGGCCCCGGCATTTCCGGCATCATCATCGACCGGGGCGGCGCCATCCAGGTTCACGAGAACCGCGACCTGATCGACCTCAACACCCGGTCCAAGGCCGAGGCGGATCGCAGCACCATCTATCGGCGGATGGAGTCGGACGACGACCGCGCCACCCTGCGCGCCGGCCTTGATCGGCTGCAGGCCGGCGCTTCGACGGTGGAGAGCTTCCCGCTGTCCATCGACGGGCGGACGCATCTGGTCGCCGCGACCTTCATGCCGGAACTCGGCTGGTTCAACCTGACGCTGGTGGACCCGTCGGAGGCCTATGGCGCCGGCGAGTTCCTCCCGGTCATTGCCGTGCTGGCGGCGGCCCTGCTGGCGATCGTCGCCATCGTCACGCTCATGCTGAACCGCACCGTGCTGAACCCGCTCCTCGAACTGACGCGTTCGGCGAAGCGCATGGCGGAGGGACGCTACGACGTCTCCGTCGCCAGCGACCGCGGCGACGAGATCGGCGAACTGACACGCGCCTTCCGCCGCATGGCGGCGACCGTGCGCGACCACACGGCCCTGCTCGAGCGTCGCGTGCGCGAGCGCACCGAGGAGCTGACGGTGGCGAACGCCCAGCTGGCCGAATCGAACCTGCAGATCCTCGACAGCATCCGCTGCGCCAAGGTGTTGCAGACCGCGATCCTGCCGCGTCCGGAAATGCTGCGCACCTCCACCGCCGACCACTTCGTCGTCTGGAAGCCGCGCGATCTCGTCGGCGGCGACTTCTATTTCTGCCACGAGGCGCGCGACGGCATCCTGCTGGGCGTGGTGGACTGCACGGGACACGGCGTGCCGGGCGCCTTCATGACGATGCTGGCCCATGCGGTGATCAGCCAAGTCGTGAAGTCCGGCGTCGACGACGACCCGGCGCTGCTGCTGGCGCGCGCCGACGCCACGATCCGCGAAGCCCTCGACCAGCGGGGTGCCGCCGCCGACGCCGGCATGGAGATGGCCGTCTGCCGCATCGTCCCGTCCGAGGGCCGCCTGGTGTTCGCCGGCGCGCGCATCTCGCTCTGGCATGCGGCCGGCGGCGACGTCGCCGAGATCAAGGGCGAGCGCGGCGTCATCGGTTACCGCAGCGCGCGGAATGGCGGCGGCTTCGTCAACCACGCGATCGACTACGGCGCCGACTCCGTCTTCTACCTGACCACCGACGGCGTGCTCGACCAGGCCGGCGGCAACAAGGGCTTTGGCTTCGGGCGCGACCGCTTCGTGGCCATGCTGCGCGAGCACGCCTCGCTGCCCCTCGACCGCCAGGGGGCCGCCTTCGAGGCGCTGATCGCCGATTACCAGCAGGGCCGGCCGCAGCGCGACGACATCACCTTCCTCGGCTTCCGCCCGGCAGGGGCGGGGGGTGAGGCTGTCAGCCTCTCATCGTAACAGTCATGTATTTGGAGCCGTCCGCCATGCAGGCGTCCCACCTGTTCGACATCCGGGAGACGTTCAACCGGCAGCAGATCCTGATCTGCTTCAACGGGCCGTTCAGCCGCAGCATCATCGAGGAACTGGGCAACGCCGTCCGCAGCTACATGGAGAGCCAGAGCATCGCCAAAACGGCGATCCTCGACGTCTTCTCGGTGTTCGTCGAGCAGACCCAGAACGTGCGCAACTATCTGGCGGACAAGGCCGCGTCGGGCACCGGGGCCAGCGACCTCGATTCCGGCACCGTCGTCATCGCGCGCACCGACGACCGCTACGTGGTCACGTGCGGCAACGTTATCGAAGCGGGCGACGCGGCGGGTCTCGTCCACCGCCTCGACGCCCTGGCGGCCCTCGACAAGGCGGGGCTGCGTGCGCTCTACAAGGAACAGATGCGCAAACCGCGGTCCGAGACCGGCGACAGCGCCGGCCTCGGCCTGATCGACATGGCGCGCAAGGCGTCGGCGCCGTTGGAGTACAGCGTTCAGCCGCTCGACGACCGGTTCGCCTTCTTCAGCCTGCGTGTCGCCGTATGAACGTGGAATTGGACCCGATGCAGGACCTGGCCATATCCCCCACGGGCACTACCCCCGCCATCCACTTTTCCGCCCGCACGGGCGTGTTGGAGATCCGGGGCGAATCGTATCCCGAGAACGCCTTTGCCTTCTTCGAGCCGCCCATCACGTGGCTACGCCGCTTCATGAGCGAGACCGACACGGCGATCAGGTTCGACGTCGAGGTGGCCTACATGAACACCAGTTCGATCCGGGCGATGGTCGACATGCTCGACCTGCTGGAGCAGGCGCATCTCTTCGGCCGCGACGTCGCCGTCCGCTGGCTGTACGACGAAGAAAACGAGCGCGCGCTCGACATGGGCGAGGAGTTCAAGGAGGACCTCACCCTGCCGTTCGAGATCGTCACGCTCTCGTCGCAGGAATAGACGCCGATGCGCCGCGAAGAGGACGAGTTCATCGCCCGGCTGCGGTCGATCCTGTCGGATCCGGCCAATGTGGGCGACCCGTTGATGATCCCGCTGACCGAGCTGCTCGACCGCCATCTGCGTCAGCGCCGCCTGCTGGAGCGCATCATGCGCATCAGCGACCGCGCCCAGGCGCAGCTGCGCGACGTCAATCTGACGCTGCAGGCGGCATCGCTCACCGACCCTTTGACCGGCCTGGCGAACCGCCGCCACCTGGTCGAACGGTTCCGGCGGGAAGCGATCCGCGCGCAGCGCACCGGCGGCCCGATGGCGGTGCTGATCGCCGACGTCGACAGGTTCAAGGCGGTCAACGATACCTGGGGCCACGAGACGGGCGATGCCGTGCTGGCGGCGATTGCCGACGTGCTCCAGTCCCGTCTCCGCGACTACGACCTCTGCGGCCGCTGGGGCGGCGAGGAGTTCCTCATCCTGCTGCCGGAAACGACCGTGGAGGGCGGTCTCGTCGTCGCCGAGAAGCTGCGTGCTGCCGTCGCCGACTGCCAACCGGGCGGCCTGATGCGCCCGGAGATCCAGGTCTCCCTCAGCGTCGGCGTCGCCGGCTACGATCCGGCCGAGCCGATCGAGGTCTCGATCAGCCGCGCCGACGGCGCGCTCTACGAGGCGAAGACGGCGGGCCGCAACCGCTGCGTCGCGGCGGTGGCGGCCTGAGGCGCGGAATCGGACCGGTTGACAGGGCGCCCCTGCGCGACCCGTAATTCGGCGCAGTCGCGCCCCCGGCATCGCCGGTCGCCCCGTTTCCGCCGCCGGACAGTGCCGCATGACGCAGCCGCAGGAAGTGATCGTCATCGGCGCCGGGATCGTCGGCGTCTGCTGCGCACTCTACCTCCGCCGCGAAGGCTTCGGCGTCACGCTGATCGACCGCGGCGAGCCCGGTTCGGGCGCGTCGCTGGGCAACGCCGGCAACCTCGGCATCGCCTCCTGCGTGCCGCACGCCCTGCCGGGCGTGCTGGCCAAGGTGCCGAAGATGCTGTTCGACGACGCCTCGCCGCTGCGCGTGCGCTGGAGCCATCTGCCGAAGTCGGTCGGCTGGTTCGCGCGCTTCGTCGCGTCGGCGGCACCGGCGCGGGTCGCGGCGATCGCCGATGCGCGCAACAGCCTGCTGTCGCGGCTCTACGAGGGCTATGCGCCGCTGATCGACATGGCCGGCGCGCACGACATGGTGAAGGCCTCCGGGCTGCTCTTCACCTACGAGAGCGAGGCGGCGTTCGCCGGCGCCACCTACGGCCTCGACCTGCGCCGCGAACGCGGCGTCTCCGTGGAGACGCTGAGCGGCGACGAGGCGCGTGAACTGGAGCCGGCGCTGTCGCCCGCCGTGACGCACGCCGCGCACTTCCCCGGTGTGTCGATGACGGTGAACCCGCAGCGCCTGACCCGGGTGCTGGCCGAGTGCTTCGTACGCAACAACGGCATGCTGCTGCGCGAGACGGTGCAGGGCTTCGACGTCGGCCCCGACGGCGTGCGCGGCGTGCAGACCGACGGCGGTCTACGGACCGCCGACCGCTACGTCATCGCCGCCGGCGTCTGGTCGCGGGCGCTGGCGAAGCAGGTGGGATCCGACCTGCCGCTGGAGGCGGAGCGCGGCTACCATGCGATGATCCCCGCGGCCGCCGACCTGATGCGCATGCCGGCGATCTCCGGCGACCGCTCCATCGCGCTGACGCCGATGGAGCACGGCCTGCGCGTCAGCGGCATGGCCGAGTTCGCCGGCCCCGAGGCGCCCGCCGACTGGCGGCTGATCGACCGGCTGACGAAGCATGCCCGTGCGCTGCTGCCCGGCCTGCAGGGCGAGGTGGGGTCGCGCTGGGTCGGCTCGCGCCCGTCCTTCCCCGATTCCAAGCCGGTGATCGGCCCGAGCCCGCGCCGCCCGGAGGTCTTCTACGCCTTCGGCCACGACCATATCGGCCTGGCGCTGGCCGGGATCACCGGGCGCATCGTCGCCGACCTGATCGCCGGCCGCGACCCCGGCATCGACCTCGCGCCGTTCCGGCCCGACAGGTTCTGAGAAGCGGCACCGACGCCAGCCGCCATCCGCGAGGTGCGCGGGAACCTTCCGGGGGACGCATGCCGGGGAGGCTGGCGACGACGGAATCGGCCGGAGCGGGCCGTCGCGGACGATGAGGGAAGCCGCCTGTGGCGCCTCCCCTTCGCCGGGATCGCTACCGGTCCAGCCAGATGTCCTCGAGCCGCCAGCTGTTGTACATGCCGTTGGCTATGTGCGTGTAGTTCCGTACGTAAGGCTGGTGGCAGGTCGCCGAGATATTGTGGAAGAGTACCGTCCGTGCGCCTTCCGCCGTCAACTGACGGTCGATGTCCCAGACCATCTTCCGGCGCGTCTCGAAATCCGTCTCCATCGACTGGGCGAGAAACTTCTTTTCGAGCTCCGGATTGCAGTAGCCGGTGTAGTTGCGCTCCGAGTTGCAGGAGAAGTTCTCGAACAACACCGCGTCGGGATCGTCGATGACGTTTCCGGTCAGATTGAGGGCGACGGTATAGTCGCGCCGGGCGAGCCGGACATACCAGAGCGCCACCTCGATCGTTTCCAGGTCGGCGTCGATGTAGATCTCCTTCAGATGGTCGATCAGGATGACCGCCGGGTCGCGGAAGCTGGCGACGTTGCGGGCGGCCAGCTTCACCTTCAGGCGGTTCTCGGGCCCGTAGCCGAGTTCCCGCATGATTGCGCGCGCCTTCTCGCGGTTCTGCTCGACGTCGCCGGCCTGCCCCGGGATCTGGTCCAGGACGTCTTCGGGCAGTCCCCACACCCCGGCGGGTACCGCCAGCATCGAGCCGCCTTTGAGGGCCTTGCCTTCGGTCAGAATGTTGACGAACGCCGTCCGATCGAGGGTGAGCATCACCGCCTGCCGCAGCTGGGCGTTGTCGAACGGCGGCCGGGTCCGGTTCAGCATCATGTTCGTGTTCAGGATCGTCGATCCCACGTGGCACTGCACCTGGGGCGCCTGTTCGGCGAGTTGCTTGACCAGCGGAACCGTGATGTCGCCGGGCGAACTCATCTGCAGGTGGTCCGAGACGAGCGACAGGACCCGCGTGGACCGGTCGCGGATGATGTTGAACTCGATCCCGTCCAGATAGGGCAGGCCCTTCTTCCAGTAATCGGGGTTCTTGACCAGCCTGACGACCTCGTTCTGCCGTAGCTCGGCGAACTTGAAGGGGCCGGTCCCGATCGGGTGCAGGCGCATGTCCCGCGCCGACACATGGCAGGGATAGACCGGCGAACCGCCGGAGGCGAGCATGTTCAGGAGCGACGGCTGCAGCCGGCCGACGTGGAAGGTGACCTCATGGTCGCCGTTCGCCGTCACCTCCTTGAGGTTGTCGTACCAGGGCTTGCGCGGATTCTTGCGCATCGGTTCGGCAGACTGGCCGATGATCGTGTCCCAGGTACACTTCACGTCACGCGCGGTGAACGGCTTGCCGTCGTGCCATTTGACGCCCTCGCGCAGCGTGAAGGTGAGCTTCGTCCCGTCCCCGCTCCAGCGCCAGGCCGTCGCCAGCTCGGGAATGATGGATTCGATGGTGTTCCGCTCGACGTGCGGGTCGTAGAGGATCAGGTTGTTGAACACGGGCATGAAGGGAGCGATGGTGTTGATCGTCGCTTCTTCATGGATCGACCCGCTCGGCGGCGTCGAGGCGAGTGCCAGCTTGAACACCCCGCCGGACTTCTGAGCGGCCGCCGGTCCCGCGCAGAGCGTGACGGCAACGGCGCAGACCGCAGCCGGTCTCCAGAAACTGGACATTCCCTTTGCTCCCTTCTTGTTCTTGTCGAAGAAGCTCAGGCGGGATTCCCCAGGTTGGAATCCATCCATGCAGGAAGGATGTTCCGATGGCGCCCGGTTGGCAATCAGCTCCCCCCTGACGGTCGGCAGCAGGCCGCCTCGCACGGGATCTGGCCGTGCCGCCCGCGGGGCTCGGCGTCCAGCCATTCCGCAGTCCGGGCACCCGTGATAAGCCATCCGGCGAGCAGGGCCGTCATCGGCCCGATATCAACGCACGCCGCCCCAACACGCCGGAGGAACGCATGTCCGAGAAGGAGCTGGTCCGCTTCGAGAAGCGCGGAGCCATCGGGATCATCACCGTGGACAACCCGCCGGTGAACGCTCTCAGCCCCGGGGTTCCGGAGGGCATCCTGGCCGCGGTCGAGGCCGGCAACGCCGATCCGGCGATCAAGGCGATGATCCTCACCGGTGCCGGCCGCAGCTTCATCGCCGGCGCCGACATCCGCGAGTTCGGCAAGGGCAAGCCGCGCCCGGCGCGCAAGACCCAGGACGTGCTTGAGGAGAGCGAGAAGCCGATCGTCGCCGCGATCCACGGCTTCGCCCTCGGCGGCGGCCTCGAATATGCGCTCGGCTGCCACTATCGCGTGGCGCTGAAGGGCACGAAGGTCGGACTGCCGGAGATCGCCCTCGGCCTGCTGCCGGGCGGGGGCGGCACCCAGCGCCTGCCGCGCCTGATCGGCCCGAAGAAGGCGCTCGACCTGATCACCTCCGGCCGCCACGTGCCGGCCGAGGAAGCCAAGCAGCTGGGCATCCTCGACGAGGTGTTCGACGCCGATCTCGTCGGCTCGGCTGTCAGGTTCGCCGAGGGCATCGCCGACACGCGCCCCTTCCGCCGCATCTGCGAGCTGTCCGACAAGCTCGAGGCCGACATGAAGGCCGAGCCCGGCATGTTCGACGCCAAGCGCAAGGAGATCGCGCGCCGCGCCCGCAACCAGAAGGCGCCCTACAACAACATCGCCGCCGTCGAGGCCTCGACCACGCTGCCCTTCGCCGAGGGCCTGAAGCGCGAGCGCGAGCTGTTCGAGGAGCTGGAGAAGTCCGAGGAATCGCGCGCCCTGCGCTACGCCTTCTTCGCCGAGCGCGAGGCGATGCGCGTGCCCGACATCGGCAAGGACGTGCCGGTGAAGAAGGTCGAGACCATGGCCGTGGTCGGCGCCGGTACCATGGGCGGCGGCATCGCCATGAGCTGCGCCGACTTCGGCATGCCGGTGCGCCTGCTGGAGGCGAGCCAGGAGGCGCTCGACCGTGGCATGGCCCGCATCCGCAAGAACTACGAGGTGAGCGTCCAGCGCGGCAGCCTCGCCGCCGACGAGATGGAGCGCCGCTTCGCGCGCATCACCCCGGTGATCGACTATGACGACATCGCCGACTGCGACGCGGTCATCGAGGCGGTGTTCGAGCAGATGGACGTGAAGAAGGAGGTGTTCGCCAAGCTCGACGCGACGATGAAGGACGGCGCCCTGCTGCTGACCAACACGTCCGCCCTCGACGTCGACGAGATCGCCAGCGCCACGAAGCGGCCCGAGGCGGTCGCCGGCGCGCACTTCTTCAGCCCGGCCAACGTCATGAAGATGCTGGAGGTCGTGCGCGGCGAGAAGAGCTCCAAGGAGACCGTCGCCTCGACGATGGCCCTGGGCAAGGCGATCGGCAAGGTGCCGGTGGCCTGCGGCAACTGCGACGGCTTCGTCGCCAACCGCAGCCGCGCGCCGTTCAACAGCGAGATGGTCATCCTGCTGGAGGAGGGCTGCCTGCCGGAGCAGGTCGACAAGGTGATGATCGACTTCGGCTACCCGATGGGGCCGTTCGCCGTCGGCGACCTCGCCGGCCTCGACATCGGCTATGCCGGCCGCAAGCGCCGCGCCGACGCCAACCCGAACTACCGCAAGCTGCCGATCGCCGACAAGCTGTACGAGATGGGCCGTTACGGCCAGAAGACGGGTGCGGGCTGGTACCGCTACGAGAAGGGCGACCGCACGCCGCATCCCGACCCCGAGGTGGCGAAGATCATCAAGGAGACGGCGGCGGAGATGGGGGTCGAACAGAAGACCTTCACCGACCAGGAGATCCTGCGCCGGCTGCTGCTGTCGTCGGTGAACGAGGCCTGCCGGATCATCGAGGAGGGCATCGCCTACCGAGCCTCCGACATCGACATCATGTGGCTCTACGGCTTCGGCTTCCCGCGCTATCGCGGCGGCCTGATGTTCTGGGCCGACCAGATCGGCTCGCGCGACGTCTACAACCAGATCGCCGCCTGGCACCAGCAGTATGGCGACCGGTGGAAGCCGTCCGCCCTGCTGCGCCAGCTGGCCGAGAGCGGCACGCCCTTCCGCGAGGCCAAGCCGCCGGCGAAGTGAACAAACGAACGGTTTATAAGTAGCGCCTCGTGCTGAGGAGCGCCCTCGGGCGCGTCTCGAAGCACGGGGCGCGGTCCAAAGCTCTCGGACCGGGGACCCTCGCCCTTCGAGACGCCGCCCGCGGCGGCCCTCAGGGTGAGGATCACCTACTGAGCCGGAATGTGAAGACGTTGGGCGTCATCTGCGCTGGAGGACGAAGAACATGAAGCTGCTGACATTCTCGGTCGACGGGACGGTTTCCTGGGGTGCGGTGAAGGGCGACGGCGTCGTCGACCTGGGCAAGCGCTTCGGCGCGCGTGCGCCGACGCTGCGCGCCGCCTTGGCCGGCAACCATCTGCACGAGGCGGAGGGCATGGTGGAGGCGAACGACGCCGACCACGCCCTCGGCGACATCGTCTATCTGCCGGTCATCCCCGACCCCGACAAGATCCTCTGCGTCGGCCTGAACTACGAGCCGCACCGGCTCGAGGGCGGCCATCCGAAGACCGAGCATCCGACCATCTTCTCCCGCTTCGCCAGTTCGCAGACGGCGCACGAGCAGCCGCTGCTCAGCCCGCGCGAGTCCGACAAGCTCGACTATGAGGGCGAGATCGCCATCGTCATCGGCAAGGGCGGCCGCCGCATTTCGCAGGACAAGGCCCTCGATCACATCGCCGGCTACGCCTGCTACAACGAAGGCAGCGTGCGCGACTGGCAGCGTCACAGCGGCCAGTACATCCCCGGCAAGAATTTCGAGAAGACCGGCTCCTTCGGCCCCTGGATGGTGACGCCGGACGACATTCCGGACGCGAACGACCTGATCCTGGTCACCCGCCTGAACGGCGAGGAGATGCAGCGCGCCAACTCGTCCGAGCTGACCTTCCCGATCCCGGAAATCATCGCCTACTGCTCGACCTTCACCGAGCTGGTCCCCGGCGACGTGATCGTCACCGGCACCCCCGGCGGCGTCGGCTCCCGCCGCGAGCCGCCGGTCTTCATGAAGCCCGGCGACGTAGTCGAGGTGGAGGTCTCCTCCATCGGCGTGCTGCGCAACAAGGTGGAGCGGGACTAGATCAAAGCGCCGTCGGTGCGGTCTCATCACTGTCGTGCCCGGGCTTGACCCGGGCATCCAGAGTCGCAGCCTGATGCGTGCACCCCTGGATTGCCGGGTCGAGCCCGGCAATGACAATGGGATACGTGATATCGCCTAACGGAGCACACCATGAAGCAAGGCAGCCTCGGCGTCTGGTTCTCGACCAACGGGCTGGACCGGCCCGAACTCGTCGAACTGGCGCAGGCGGTGGAGAAGGGCGGCTACGAGACGCTCTGGTACCCGGAGGCGCTCGCCTACGAGGCGATGTCGCTCGGCAGCTTCCTGCTGTCGCAGACGAGCCGCCTGAAGCTCGCCACCGGCATCGCCAACATCTATGCGCGCGACGGTATGGCGGCGGTCGCCGGCCATGACGGCCTGAACAAGATCTACGGTGGCCGTTTCACCCTGGGCCTCGGCGTGTCGCACAAGCCCATGGTCTCCGGCCGGCGCAACCAGAACTATGGCAAGCCGCTGACCGCCATGCGCGAATATCTCGAGGGCATGGAAAAGGCCGGGCTCGACCCGAAGTTCGCGCTTTCCGACCGCAACGTCGTCCTCGCCGCCCTCGGCCCGAAGATGCTCGAACTGGCGCGCGACAGGACGAAGGGGGCGCTGCCCTACAACGTCACGCCTGAGCACACGGCGATGGCGAAGGAGATCCTGGGGCCGGACCGCCTGCTCTGCGTCGAGCAGAAGATCTGCCTCACGACCGACGCGTCGGCGGCCCGCGCCAGCGCCAAGCGCAACATGAAGCGCTACATGCCGCTGCCGAACTACTACAACAACTGGCTGCGCCTGGGCTTCTCGGAGTCCGAACTGGCCGACGGCGGCAACGACCGCTTCCTCGACGCCATGGTCGCCTGGGGCAGCGAGGCGCAGATCCGCGAGCGGGTCGACGCGCACTTCGCCGCCGGCGCCACCCACGTCTGCATCCAGCCGCTGCGCCCCGACGACAGCTGGGCGCCCTGCTACCGCGCGATCGAGGCGTTCGCCCCCGGAAGCTGAGCCCGCAGAAGGTCCGGAAGCCGGACACGAGAGAAGCGGAAAACAAGAAACGACGGAGGATACGCCCATGCCCGCGCTCGACCGCGACGGCGTGAAGATCCACTACGAGGCGCACGGCGCCGGCCCCGCCATCCTGCTGACGCACGGCTACAGCGCCACCTGCCGGATGTGGGACGGCCAGATCGCCGCGTTCAAGGACAAGTGGCGCGTCATCGTCTGGGACATGCGCGGCCACGGCGAGAGCGACTATCCGACGGACCGGGCCGCCTATTCCGAGGAGCTGACCGTCGGCGACATGCGCGCGATCCTCAATGCCTGCGGCGTCGACGAGGCGGTGATCGGCGGCCTGTCGCTGGGCGGCTACATGACGATGGCCTTCCATCTGCGCCATCCGCAGATGTGCCGGGCGCTGATGCTGTTCGACACCGGTCCGGGCTTCAAGAAGGACGAGGCGCGCGAGGCCTGGAACGCCACGGCACGCGCCCGCGGCGACAAGCTCGACGCCGAGGGCCTCGCCGGGCTCGGCACCTCCGACGAGGTGCGGCAGAGCCGGCACCGCTCGGCCGACGGCCTCGCCAACGCGGCGCGCGGCATGCTCACCCAGGCGACCTCGGGCGTGATCGAATCGCTGCCGGGCATCGCCGTTCCGACGCTCGTTCTGGCGGGTGCGAACGACAAGCCGTACCTCGCCGCGACCGACTACATGGCGGCGAAGATCCCCGGCGCGCGCAAGGTCATCGTCCCGGACGCCGGCCACGCCTCGAACCTGCACCAGCCGGAGGCGTTCAACGACGCCGTCGGCGCCTTTCTCGCGACCCTGCCCTAAGGAGGCTGCGCGCCGGTGACGGCGGATACGAACTTACGCCGTACGGCGCGCGTCGCCCTCATCGCCCTCTGCACCTGCGTGCTGCTCAGCGCGCTGTCGCGGGGCGCGTCCGAGAGCTATGCCGTCTTCCTCCTGCCGCTCAGCCGCGATTTCGGCTGGGACCGGGCGCAGGCGTCCAGCGTCTACTCGGTGCTGATGCTCAGCCTCGGCCTGTCCTCGCCGATCGTCGGGCGGATCTTCGACGCCTGGGGGCCGGGCCGCGTCTACACCATCGGCCTCGCCACCATGGCGGCGGGCATGACGCTCGCCGGCTCGCTCGACGCGCTGTGGCAGTTCCAGCTCTGCATCGGCGTGCTCGGCGGCTTCGCCGTCGCCGCGGTCGGCCCGGTGACCCAGGCCGCCCTCATCAGCCGCTGGTATCACGACCGCCTGACCACCGCGCTCGCCGGCGTCTCGGCGGCGGCCGGCACCGGCGTGCTGGTGGTCTCGCCGCTGGTCCAGCTGCTGATCGACACCTACGACTGGCGCGGCGCCTATCGCGTGCTGGGACTGGGCCTGTTCGCGGTCCTCCTGCTGCTGCTCTTCCTGCCCTGGAAGGAGATCGCCCGCGGCAGGGGCATGGCGCCCGCCGCCGCCAAGGGCGAACGGCCGGCCGCCACCCCGGGCAGCATGACCCTGCGCGAGGCGCTGCGGACGCGGCCCTTCTGGTCGCTGTTCTTCATTCACTTTTTCACGGCCGCCGGCATGTTCGCCGTGAACCCGCAGATCGTGGCCTTCCTCGTCGAGACGGGCTTTCCCAGCCTGACCGCCGCCACCGCTTTCGGCTTCGCCGGCGTCGCCGCGACGGCCGGCCTCATCACCTTCGGCTGGATGGCCGACCGGGTGGGACGGCTGACCGCCGTGCTGGTCAGCTACGCGATGACCGTCGGCGGCTTCGGCATTCTCGGCCTGCTCGAACTCTATCCGTCCTACTGGCTGCTGGTCCTGTTCGTCGTGGTCTACGGGCCGAGCTTCGGCTCGCGCGGGCCGATCATCTCCGCCATGACCGCCGTCATCTTCGGCCGCGGGCGAAGCCTCGGCGTCATCCTGGGCGCCGTCAGCATGGGCATGGGCACCGGGGCGGCGGTCGGGGCGACCATGGGCGGCCTGCTGCACGACCTGACCGGCGGCTACGGCGTCGTCGTGCTGTTCGCCGCGTCGACGATGGTGGTGCCGATATCGCTGTTCATCTTCGTGCCGGAACTGCGCAAGCAGTAGCCGCCCGGCCGACGCCTGTCAGCGGGCGCGCGCCCGCTTCAGCGGCCCGAGCCGCGCCAGCAGCACCAGCGACCACAGCACCGAGCAGCCGACCGCCGCGGCCAGGGCGAGCGGCGTGCCGATCGGCTCGGCCAGCAGGTGCAGCGCCAGCAGGAAAGCCAGGAAGCCGAACAGCGGCCGCAGCGTGGCGCCCAGCACGGCGGCGGCCGCCGCACCGCCATAGCGCCGGTGCATGATCCAGCTGATCGTCGTCAGGCTGACCGGAAAGACCAGCGCGACACCGGTCGCCGCCGGGCCGATGGCGTCGCTGACCGTCACCACCACCGCGACCAGCACGCCGGTGATGACGGCGCGGACGATGAGGTCCGCCCGGCCGCGGCGGGCGCGGTTCGAGGGCGGCATCCAGGCCGGACTGCGGATGAACAGGAAGCCGAAGGTGAAGGAGGCCGCCGTCAGTGTGAGCGCGATCGGCAGGCCGATGTCGAACTGCTGCACGAGGACGGCGCAGGGCAGCCAGGCCGCCAGCGCCGCCGCGAGGCTCGCCGCCGCCGACAGGCGCTGCGCCACCGACACGTAGACGAACAGGAAGGCGACGATGGCACCCTGCACCGCGAAGCTGTGCAGCGCCGTGTCCGCGACGAACGCGTCGTCGGCGCGCAGCGCCAGGAAGGCGTAGCCCGGTCCCGCCGAGATCGGCAGCGCCAGGATCAGCGCACCCAGCACCGAGCCTGCGCGCTCCGCGGCGACGGAGGCCGAGACGACGACCAGGGCCGTCGCCAGCATCTTGGCCAGCAGCGGCAGAAGGATGTTCGGGTCGAGCAAGGGGACGATCTCTGCGGCGGGGCGACCCGCACAATGCCCCCTCCGCCCGCCGCCGCCAAGCGGGCGGCCCGCACGAGCGCGCCGGGCGGACCCATTATCGGCGGGGGCGTCGCCTACCGGATGATGGTCCATCGCGCGCGAATTGACAGGCATTGCCAAGGTTTGCCATCTTCGCGTCGGAGGTGATCATGGCGACAATGAACGTATCGCTGCCCGATCCGATGAAGGATTGGGTCGAAGCGCAGGCCGCGACCGGGCGTTACAGCAATGCCAGCGATTATGTCCGCGATCTTATCCGGCGCGATCAGGAGCGGGTGGCCAAGCTCGCCGAGCTTCAACAGCTGATCGCGGAAGGGTTGGAAAGCGGGGTGAGCGACCGTTCGATCACCGAAGTTCTGGAAGCTGCGCGGAGACGGGTCAGAAACGCCCGGGACGATACGCTATAGAACGACGCGAAAAGCCGCGCGGGACATCTTTGATATCTACGTGCGGGGCGCGGCGGAATTTGGGACCATTCAGGCCGAACGCTATCATGAGGATCTGGTCGCCGTATTCGATCTGCTGGCGGACAACCCGCGCATCGCGCGTGAGCGAACGGAACTGGTCCCACCGGTGAGAGTGCATCCCTTTCAGGCGCATGTGATCATCTATGTCGTCGATGACGCCGGCGTTCTGATTGTTCGGGTGCTCCATGGGCGTCAGGAGTGGGAGCGGCTTCTGAACTCTTGACGCATGGCAGTGCCCGGCCCCGCCGAGATCGGCAGCGCCAGGATCAGCGCGCCCAGCACCGAGCCCGCGCGCTCCGCGGCGACGGAGGCCGAGACGACGACCAGGGCCGTCGCCAGCATCTTGGCCAGTAGCGGCAGAAGGATGTTCGGGTCGAGCAAGGGGACGATCTCTGCGGCGGGGCGACCCGCACAATGCCCCCTCCGCCCGCCGCCGCCAAGCCGGCGGCCCGCTCGGCGGCGATCGGCCCGATCGTGCTACCGGCAGACGGCGTCGGCGATCGCCGTCACGTGCCTGTGGTCCGTGCCGCAGCAGCCGCCCAGCACCCGCATGTTCGGCAGCAGGCGCGCCAGGACGGCATAGTCCTGGCCGAGTTCGGCCGCGTTTCCCGCGTCAAGGGTCTCGCTGGCGTCGAGTTCGGCATGGCTCTGGCGCGAGGCGTTGGCGCGCAGGCCACCCACGCGCTTCGTCCACGCCGCCGACCCGTCGATGACCGCGCGGAAATGGTCCGGATGGGCGCAGTTGATCATGAAGTAGGCCGGCGCGGACCTTGTCTCCCGGTCCACCTCCTCGATCGCCTCGCCCAGGGGCTGGCCCGTCGGCAGCCGCCCGTCGGTCTCCACGGTGAACGACATGGCGCAGGGCAGGCCGGCCGACGCGGCGGCGCGCGCGATGCCCGTGGCCTCCGCCACGTAGTTCATGGTCATGACGGTGATCATGTCGACGCCGGCCTCGGCGAACACGCCGACCTGGACCGCATGGTAGGCCTCGGCCTCGTCGGCGGACATCATGAAGGCCGGATTGTAGCCGTCGCCGCGCGGCCCGACGTTGCCGCTCACCACCAGCGGCGTGTCCGGCGTCTCGTGCGCATCGCGCAGTTCGAACATCAATTCCACCGCCTCGCGGTTGATCGTGGCGAGCGCCGTCGGACTGTAGCCCAACTTTTCGCCCCAGTCCCGGCTCGCCCGCCAGGTCGGTGTATCGAGCACGAAGCCGATCTTGCGTGTCAGCGCGATGTCGAGATAGCGCTCGTAATACTGCTTGATGCGGCTCCGCCCTTCGCGCGTCCGCAGAAGGTCGAAGGACGCGAAATAGGGGATGTCCACCCCTTCGTGAAAAATGAGTGTAGTCTCCAGGCCGCCGTCGGTCAGCAACGTGCGGCCGTTGAGCTGTGGCAGAGAGTGCCTGTACTTGGCGCGGATCATCGGTATGGCCTCGTCGGTTGTTCGAGGTCGGGAAAATGCCCCCCGAATCCCGCTGAACATAGTAGGATTGCGGTAAGGTGCCGGGTGTCGCGGATTCGACAGCGGTTTCAACTCCATAGCCGGGAATGGATTCGCGCGGTGCCGGTGGCGCCCGTTGAAACCGTACCTGCGGTACAGTGAGGGGAATCACTATGCGTAAGGGGCAGGTGACGCGCGAGCGGCTGATGGACATCGCCGAGGCGGCGATCCTCTCGAAAGGCTTCGGCGCCACGTCGATCGACGAGATCATCGCCGAGGCCGAGATCACCAAGAGCGGCTTCTTCTATCATTTCAAGGACAAGAACGAACTCGCCCGCGCCCTCCTGAAGCGGCACATCGCCACCGACGAGGCGATCCTTGACGGCCTGTTCGCCCGGGCGCGCGAACTGCACGACGATCCGCTGCACGCCTTCCTGATCGGCCTGAAGCTGTTCTCGGAAATGATGGCCGACCTGCCGGGCGCGCATCCGGGCTGCCTGGTCGCGACCTTCTGCTATGCCGAGCGGACCTACGATGCCGACGTGCGGGCGCTGAACCGTAGGGCCGTCCTGGCATGGCGGGAGCGCTTCGTCGCCGTCCTCGAGGAGATCGCGGCACGCTATCCGATACGCGACGACGTCAGCCTGGAGGCGCTGGCCGACATGCTGTCCGGCATCGTCGAAGGCGGCATCGTCCTCTCCAAGGCCCTGGACGAGCCGAAGCTCCTCGCCGCCCAGGTGATGATGTTCCGGTCCTATGTCCGGCTGCTGTTCCTTCCCGAGGCGGTGAAGCCGGCCGCCGCCTGAGGCGGCGGCGCCCGCATGGCAGGATCTGGCGGTCGGGTGGCGTGATTGGCAGAAATCGGCCGTTTCCGACAGAAACGGCCCACGCTACGCTAGCCGATGTCCCGCCCGAGAGGCGGGCTGTCCCGAGGATCCGCCATGTCCCCCGCTGCCATCGTCGTGCTCGTCTCCGGCTTCCTGGTGCTCGCCGTCAGCATGGGGACGCGCTTCAGCTTCGGCGTCTTCCTCGAGCCGATGAGCCGCGATCTCGGCTGGTCCTTCTCGGTTTTCGCCCTGGCGATGGGCCTCCAGCACTTCCTCTGGGGGCTGCTGCAGCCGCTGGCCGGGATGGTCGCCGACCGCTGGGGCGCCGGCAAGGTGGTGGCCGTCGGCATGCTGCTCTACGCCGCTGGCGTGTTCTGGATGGCCAACGTCTCCAGCCCCTACGACCTCTATTTCGGCTCGGCCGTGCTGATCGCGCTCGGCGGCAGCGGCGCCGGGCTCGGCGTCATCCTCGGGGCGGCGGCGCGCGTCACGCCGGCCCATCGGCGCACCCTGGTCATGGGCATCATGACCGCCGGCGCCTCCTTCGGGCAGCTGATTTTCTCGCCGCTGGCGCAGGGGCTGATCGAGCGGTTCGGCTGGTCGGGCGCGCTGACGATCATGTCGGCGACCGCCGGCGTCTCGGCGCTGCTCGCCGTCAGCCTGGCCCTCGGCGGCAACAGCGCCGCGAAGCAGGAGGATCCGAGCGCCGACCAGACGCTGCGCCAGGCGCTGACCGAGGCGACCGGCCACAGCGGCTTCCTCTATCTGACGGCCGGCTTCTTCGTCTGCGGCTTCCACGTCTCGCTGATCATGACGCACCTGCCGGCCTATGCCGTGATCTGCGGCCTGCCGGCGATGACCGGCGCCACGGCGCTGTCGCTGATCGGCCTCTTCAACCTGGTGGGCACGAACGTCGCCGGCGCGCTCGGCGACCGCTTCCGCAAGAAGTACCTGCTGTCGGGCATCTACGCCGCGCGCTCGGTGGTCATCGCGGTCTATCTGGTCCTGCCGGTGACGGCGATCTCGACCCAGCTCTTCGCCGCGGCGATGGGCCTGCTGTGGCTCAGCACGGTGCCGCTGACCAGCGGCATCGTCGGCCAGATCTTCGGCCTGCGCTATTTCGCGACGCTGTTCGGCTTCGTCTTCTTCGGGCATCAGGTCGGTGCCTTCCTCGGCGCCTGGCTCGGCGGCTACCTCTACGACCTGACGGGCTCCTACAACGGTGTCTGGCTGATCGCCATCGCGCTCGGCCTGTTCGCCGCGATCATCCACTTCCCGATCGCCGACCGGCCGCTGGTCCGGGAGGCGCGCGCCGCCGCCTGACGCAGGGCGCGCGCCTCTTCACGCAAACGTGGCGCCGCCGGACGGCGTTCGGGGCCGGTCGTAACGAACGGCCGGCCTATAACGAACAGCCAAGGTAGTGCACGCAAACGGAGTGAGGATCGGCATGTTGATTCGCCGAAGGCGCGGTTGGGAAATCCCCGAGAGCGCCGCGACACCGGAGAGCCTGTTCTTCTCGCGACGCGCGGTGATCGCCGCCGCCGCCGCCGCGCCGGCGGTGCTGGCCGCCGGCAGCATCGGCGCCGGCATGCGCGCGCGTGCCGCGACCGCCGAAGGTCCCGCGGCCGATCTCTATCCGGCGGCCCGTAACCCGGCCTTCACGCTCGACCGGCCGCTGACCGACGAGGCGGTGGCGACGAGCTACAACAATTTCTACGAGTTCGGGACCAGCAAGGACATCGTGAAGGCCGCCCAGAAGCTGCCGATCCAGCCCTGGCAGGTGAAGATCGACGGCATGGTCGAGAAGGAGATGACCCTCGACTTCGACGAGTTGGTCCGCAAGATGCCGCTCGAGGAGCGCCTCTACCGGCACCGCTGCGTCGAGGCTTGGTCGATGGCGGTGCCGTGGACGGGCTTCCCGCTGGCCAAGCTGGTGGCGATGGCGAAGCCGCTGGGCAGTGCGAAGTTCCTGAAGATGCAGACCTTCCAGAACGCCGCCGTGGCCCCCGGCCAGAAGCAGTTCTGGTATCCCTGGCCCTACACCGAGGGGCTGCGCATGGACGAGGCGAACAACGACCTCGCCTTCCTGGTGACGGGCATCTACGGCAAGCCCGTGCCGAAGCAGAACGGCGCGCCGCTCAGGCTGGCGCTGCCCTGGAAGTACGGCTTCAAGTCGATCAAGTCGATCGTCCGCTTCACCTTCACCGACGAGCAGCCGGTGGGCTACTGGGAGGCGCTGCAGTCGAGCGAGTACGGCTTCTACGCCAACGTGAACCCGGAGGTCTCGCACCCGCGCTGGAGCCAGGCGAAGGAACGGCTCATCGGCACCGACGAGATGGTGCCGACGCAGCTCTACAACGGCTATGCCGAGCAGGTGGCTGGCCTCTACACCGGCATGGACCCGAAGAAGATCTACTACTGAGGCGCCGGCCCGAGGCCGGGGCGTCTCAGCCGCCGGCGTCGCGGTCGCCGCCCTTCGGCGGATCCCATTCGCGCGCGGTGCCGCGCAGCGGCACGACCTGCTGCCGCTCGTCCCCGCTTCCGGCGGCGCCCGTCTCCTGACCGGCGGGCGTCGCCGCGGCCGGTGCGGTCTGCGCGGCGGCTGCCTGGATCGACTGGAGGATGCGATCGAAGGCGGCACGCTCGCCCTGTTCCCGCCCCGCCTTCAGGATCCGGTGGAACAGGTCCTGCCACGCGCGTTCCAGTGCCTCGATCGATTCGTCCGCCATACCTGCGCACCTCGCTCTGCTGCCGCCCTCAAGATGCGCGGCCCGGTGCCGGCTGTCGAGGGTGCGGTGTCATGGATTTGACCCGCCGCCCGGCGACCCTATGACAGAGGAAGGGCCTGCCGCTCGCGCGGGCCGCCGCGATACGGGCCGTCGACGAAGGCCATTCGACAGGGGGCAAGCGGATGAGCAGGACCGGCCGGGCGAGGCGTCGCTAGATGGAAGCGGATCTTGCCGACATCGCCCGCGATCTGGCGGAGACCGCGACGACGCAGGTTCCGCTGCTGCTCGATGCGTGGGTACTGGTCCAACTCGGCGCGATCGTCGTCGCCGGCCTCCTTGCGGTATTGCTGTCCCGCCGCTTTGCGCCCGCCGTCGAGGACAAGGCCCGGTCGATCAAGGGCAATCCGGACCTGCTGCGCCTCGCCATCGCCTTCATGCGGCGGCTGCGCTGGCTGTTCGCGATCGTCATGCTGTGGATCGTGCGGTTCGCGCTGGAACGGCTGGCCTGGCCGGCGGAAGCCCTGCTGCTCGACGCCGCCCTGACCCTCGCCACCGCCTGGTTCGTCATCTCCGTCCTGACGCGCGTCATCCGCAACCGCACCGTGGCGCGCACCGTCGGCATCCTGATCTGGTTCTATGTGGCGCTGGTCGTCATCGGCATTGACGCGGCGGTTCTCGCGGCCCTCGACGGTCCGGCGCTGACGCTGGGCAGGATGCGCGTCTCGCTGCTCCTGGCGCTGAAGGTCGTTGCGGTCACCGTGGCCCTCGTCTGGCTCGCGGTCTTCCTCGGCAACATGTTCGCCCACTGGATCGACCGTTCCGAGGATCTCTCGCCGTCCTTCAAGGTGCTGATCGGCAAGCTCGCCAAGATCGGTCTCATCCTGCTGGCCGGCGCCTTCGCGCTCGCCGCGACCGGCGTCGATCTCACGGCCCTGGCGGTGTTCGGCGGCGCTGTCGGCGTCGGCATCGGCTTCGGCCTGCAGAAGGTCGTCTCCAACTTCATCTCGGGCATCATCATCCTGCTCGACAAGTCGATAAAGCCCGGCGACACGATCAGCCTCGGCGACACCTTCGGCTGGGTCCGCGACCTGCGCGCGCGCTTCGTCTCCGTCCTCACCCGCGACGGCCGCGAATACCTCATCCCGAACGAGGACTTCATCACCCAGCGCGTGGTAAACTGGTCCTTCTCCAGCGAGTATGTGCGGATCGACGTCGATTTCGGCGTTGCCTACGACAGCGATCCGCACGAGGTGTCGCGTCTGGCGATCGAAACCGCCAAGACCATCGAGCGCGTCGCCGCCTATCGCGAGCCCGTCTGCTGGCTCACCGCCTTCGGCGCCTCGTCCCTGGACTTCAAGCTGCGCTTCTGGATTTCGGATCCGCGCAGCGGCCTGACCAACGTGCGCGGTCAGGTGCTGATCGCGCTCTGGGACGCCTTCAAGGCCGCAGGGATATCGATTCCCTTCCCGCATCGCGAGATATTCATGCGTACCCCGGTGGAACTGGTGCGGGGCGGACAGCCTGCGGCCGGCCCGCCGTCGCCCTGACGATGTTGCCACCGCGACGGCGTCGTTCCGGACACGCCGGCGCCGCCCCGACACGGCGATGGACAGGGTCTTCGTCGGCCGGGTAATGCTGGTCCTGCAGGACGAGACGGAGCCGCGGGAGCGGCCGGAGGCCCCCGGGTGGGCCCCGGCCTACGGTTGATAGCGACGCGTACAGCGAATGGCGCGCGGGGGCGGCGTGCCGAGACTGGAGGAAGGTTGGACAGACGAGAGGGGGCCGGGCCCGGCGCCGATTTCCGCGGCGGCATCGGCCATCCGAAGCTGGTGACCCTTTACGATTACTGGCACGGACTTCGCGGCGACCGCGACATGCCGCTCAGGCGGCTTTTCGACCCGCTGCACATCCCGGCGCTGTTGCCCAACATCCTGCTAAACGAGGTGGTCGGGCGGCCGCCGCGCTTCCGGATCCGCGTCGAGGGCTCCGCCGTGTCGGCCGCGCGCGGCTTCGACGCGACGGGGAAGTTCCTGGATGACGAAGGCGTTGCCGTCCTCGACGACGGCATCTTCGCGGCCTATGCGGCGATGGTGTCGGACAGGAAGCCCTGGTACAGCACCGGCGCCTTCACCGCCGACAGCGGCCGCGCAGGCGACCTGTACCGCCTGGCACTGCCGCTGTCGGCGGAAGGCCACCGGGTCGACTTCATCCTGGTGGGTTTTTTCCACGAACTCCGGCGCCTGTGACGTCGCCGTCTCTCATCCAGGCGTCGGCCGGCGCCCTCAGATCCTGCCCATCAGCAGCAGGACGATCACGATGATCAGGACGATGCCCAGCCCGCCGCTCGGGTAATAGCCCCAACCGGCGCTGTGCGGCCAGGAGGGGATCGCGCCGATCAGGAGGATCAGCAGGATGAGGACGATGATCCAACTCATGTCGTGAGCCCCACGGAAAGCGTCCTAAAGCGGACCACCGTAAACAAGTGCCGCGGCGGCCGGTTCCCGGCGCCGGTCAGTCGGGGCGTCGTTCCGCCCCGAACCGGTTCGGTCCCTGCGTGCCGGCGAGAAACCCGGTCTCGACGAACAGCCACAGCGGCCCGATGAAGGGGATCAGCGCGATCAGCATGAACCAGCCCGGCCGGTCGCGGTCGTGCAGGCGCTTGATCGTGACGGCGATGCCCGGCCAGACGGTCAGCGCCGAGAAGATGCCCGACAGGGTCCCGATCTGGCTCTCGGGATTGAAGCCGCCCACGGCGATGTCGATGCTGACCAGCACGAACTGGATGACGAAGACCGGCAGCACCAGGCGGAGCCACAGATCCCTGCGGGGGACACGGCCGTGGATCTTGAACAGGAACCAGATCCAGTCGAATCCCGAGGGACCGAGGAACGGTTTGCGGGGCGTCATCTCGGGCAGGGATCCGCGGGCCATCGTCGCTCCGGTGCTTGAAGGGCGGGTGCTTGAAGGGCGGGCGACACTAGCACCCGCGGCCCGGCTCCTCGACGCCGGCGTGTCGGCCGTCACGGATTCCGCCCGCCGGGGCCGTTGCGGAAGCCGCGGCGCGGCAATAGCGTAGCCGTCTCATCCGGGATGCTGGGGGCGTTCCGGGCCGTCCGGTCGTCCCGCCACATGACGCTCGTCACCACCTATCTGCGTGCGCTTGCACTGCTGAAGGCCGAATGGCGTACCGCCCTCGGCCTGTCGATCGCGAACGTGATCATTGCGGTCGTCCACCTCGCCGAGCCGATCCTGTTCGGCCGGGTCGTCGACGCGCTCGCCAACGGGCGGCAGGCGTTCGAACTGGTGGCGCTGTGGGCCGTGCTCGGCGTCGGCGGCATCGCGGCCGGCGTCGTCGTCGCCCTGTTCGCCGACCGGCTGGCGCATCGGCGCCGGGTGGCGGCGATGAGCGACGCCTTCGAGCGGGCCATCAACCTGCCCTCGACCTACCATGCCCGCGAGGGGTCCGGCCGCGTCGTCCGTGCCATGCTGTCCGGCACCGACGCGCTCTTCGTGGTCTGGCTCGGCTTCTTCCGCGAGCATCAGTCGGCGGTGGTCGGCATCGCGCTGCTGGCGCCCACGGCGATCCTCATGGACGTCCGCCTCGCCGGGCTGCTGGCCGTCCTGGCGGTCGTCTACGTCACGGTGAACATCTTCGTCATTCGCCGCACCGAGGCGGGGCAGGCACGGGTCGAAGGCCGCCATCAGGAGGTGTTCGGGCGGGTCGGCGACGTCATCGGCAACGTCACCGTGGTGCAGAGCTTCGCGCGCCTGCGCGCCGAGGCGGCCGAACTGCAGGCGCTGATGCGCGAACTGCTGGCGGCGCAGTATCCTGTGCTGACCTGGTGGGCCTTCCTCACGGTCCTCACCCACGCGGCGGCGACCATCGTCATGGTCGTCATCTTCGCCGTCGGCGGCTGGCTCGCCGCGGCGGGGGAGGTGACGGTCGGCGAGATCGTCAGCTTCATCGGCTTCGCCAACCTCCTGATCGGCCGCCTCGACTCGCTGGCGAGCTTCGTCGCGCGCTTCTTCGTTCAGGTGCCGACGATCCGCCTGTTCTTCGACCTGCTGAACGCCAAGGGTGAGGTGCAGGAGGCGCCGGACGCGACGCCGCTGCAGGAGGTGCGCGGCCATGTCGTGTTCGAGAACGTCACCTACCGGTTCCCGAATTCCGAGCAGGGCATCTTCGACCTGTCCTTCGAGGCGCTGCCGGGCAAGACCGTGGCCTTGGTCGGGGCCACCGGTTCCGGCAAGACGACGACGGTGACGCTGCTGCAGCGCCTGCGCGACCCGGCGGCGGGCCGCATCCTGATCGACGGCCAGGACATCCGCGGCGCCACGCTGACCTCGCTGCGCCACGCCATCGCGGTGGTCTT
Source organism: Constrictibacter sp. MBR-5 (assembly GCF_040549485.1). Lineage (NCBI taxonomy): Bacteria > Pseudomonadati > Pseudomonadota > Alphaproteobacteria > Rhodospirillales > Allostellaceae > Constrictibacter > Constrictibacter sp. MBR-5. The sequence continues at coordinate 36,455 of NZ_JBEPTK010000012.1, read as the reverse complement.
CCAGGACGCCGGCCTGTTCAACCGCTCGATTCGCGACAACCTGCGGATCGGCAAGCCCGACGCCACCGACGAGGAGATCGAGGCGGCCGCCCGCGCCGCCGACGCCGACGGCTTCATCGCGCGCAAGCCGGGCGGCTACGACTTCGTCATCGGCGAGCGCGGCCAGGCGCTCTCGGGCGGCGAGCGCCAGCGCCTCGCCGTCGCGCGCGCCCTGCTGAAGAACGCGCCGATCCTCATCCTCGACGAGGCGACCAGCGCCCTCGACACCGAGACGGAGGGCCGGATCAAGCGCGCGCTCGACGCCGCGCGCCAGGGGCGCACGACCTTCGTCATCGCGCACCGCCTGTCGACCGTGGTGGACGCCGACCTGATCCTGGTGCTCGACGCCGGGCGCGTGGTCGAACGCGGCCGTTTCGAGGATCTCGCCCGCGGCACCGGTCCCTTCGCGCGTCTTGTCGCGGAGGGCAGCTTCCTCACCCCGCGCGAGAAGACCGGCTGATCGGCTACTCTGGGCGGCATCGCTGCTGCTGCGGAGACAGGACGTGCCCGACGATCAGCCCGACGCGCCGCGCCGGGACGAGGTGCCGAAGCCGGACGGCGCGCCGCCGCGCGGCCCCGTCCTGTCGCCGACGACGCAGGCCGCGGCACCCGTCTCCGCGACCACCGGCGTGCCGCGCGGCTTCGGCCTGCTGCGCGAGATACGGGCGCTGCTGGCGGCGCCGGGCAGCGGGCCGATGGTGCGGCGGATCGCGCTGCTGACCGCCGGGCTGGTCGCCGTGATCGTCTGCAACATGGTCGGGCAGCTGCGGCTGAACACCTGGAACGGCGATTTCTACGACGCCCTGGAGGACAAGAACCTCGCCGTCTTCGGCCAGCAGCTCCTGGTCTTTCTCGCCATCGTCGGCGGCCTGCTCGTGCTCGTCGTTGCCCAGACCTGGTTTCACGAGATGCTGAAGGTGCGGGTGCGCGAATGGCTCACGCACCGCATCCTCGGCGAGTGGCTGGTGCCGGGACGCGCCTACCGCCTCGGCCTGACGAGCGATCTCGGCGTCAATCCCGACCAGCGAATCCAGGAGGACGCGCGCCAACTCACCGAACTGACGACGCAGCTCGGCACCGGTCTGCTCCAGGCGACGCTCCTGCTGGTCAGCTTCGTCGGCGTGCTCTGGGCGCTCTCCGACCAGGTGGTCTTCTCCTGGAACGGTGAGCCGCTGGTCGTGCCGGGCTACATGGTCTGGTGCGCCCTCGCCTATGCGGGCATCGGCTCGATCCTCACCTGGATCGTCGGTCGGCCGCTCATCCGGCTCAATGCCGAGCGTTTCCAGCGCGAGTCGGAGCTGCGCTTCGCGCTCGTCCGCTTCAGCGAGAACGCCGACACGATCGCCTTGCAGCGCGGCGAGGGCGCCGAGCGGCTGGTGCTCGACCGCAATCTCGGCAACGTGGTCGAGGCGATGCGGCGCGTGGCGCTCGGCCTCGTGCGCCTGACCTGGGTGACGTCCGGCTACGGCTGGATCGCCCTGGTGCTGCCGATCGTCGTCGCGTCGCCCGGCTATTTCGGTGGCGAGCTGTCGCTGGGCGGCCTGATGATGGTCGTCGGCGCCTTCAACCAGGTACAGAGCGCGATGCGCTGGTTCGTCGACAGTTTCGCCGCCATCGCCAACTGGCGCGCCGCGATGGTACGTGTGGCATTGCTGCGCGAGGCGCTGCATCGCACGGACGAGCGCGATGCCGCGCGCGAGCGGCTGTCGGTGGAGGAGAGCACCGACGAGAGCCTATCCCTCGACGGCGTTCAGGTGGCGATCCCCGGCGACGGCATCGCGACCTGCGAGCCGTCGGTCGACATCCGCCCGGGCGACCGCGTCTTCCTGTCCGGCGGCTCGGGCTCGGGCAAGAGCACGCTGCTGAAAGCGATCGCCGGCCTGTGGCGATGGGGCGAGGGGCGGATCCGCCGTCCAGCCCGTTCGGCGATCATGTTCATGCCGCATCATCCCTACCTGCCGCTCGGCACGCTGCGTGCGGCGGTGGCCTATCCGGGGCTGCCGGACGCCTTCGCCGACGCCGAGGTCGCGGCGGCCCTGCGGCGCGTCGGGCTCGCCCGGCTGGTGCCGCTGCTCGACCGCGCCGAACGGTGGGACCGCGCCCTGTCCGGCGGCGAGCAGCAGCGCCTGGCCTTCGCGCGCCTGCTGCTGCACCGGCCGCGCTGGGTCTTCATGGACGATCCCGCGGCGGGGCTCGATGCGGGGGAGCGTCGGCGTGTCATGTCGATCTTCGACGACGAACTCGCGGGTTCGGCGGTGGTCAGCGTCGGTTCGCCGCCGGACGGAACGGCCATGCCGCGGCTGAAGACGCTCTGCCTGACCCAGACGCCGGCGCCCGCCTGACCGCACCTGGATGACGCCGCACCTGGATAACGCCACACCTGGAAAGCGGGCCGGCCGCCCCCAGATACCGATCATGATCCCCACCGCCATCCTCGATCTCTCGCCGATCGTCCAGGGCGCCGACGCCGCCCGGGCCTTCGCGAACAGCCTCGACCTCGCGCGCCATGCCGAGCGCCTGGGCTACAGCCGCTACTGGCTCGCCGAGCATCACAACATGCCCGGCATCGCCAGCGCCGCGACGTCGGTCGTCATCGGCCACGTCGCCGGCGGCACGAAGACCATCCGCGTCGGCTCCGGCGGGATCATGCTGCCGAACCACTCGCCGCTGATGATCGCCGAGCAGTTCGGGACGCTCGAATCGCTCTATCCGGGCCGGATCGATCTCGGCCTCGGCCGCGCGCCGGGCACCGACATGCGCACCGCCCAGGCGCTGCGCCGCGACATGGGCAACAACGGCGACACCTTCCCGCGCGACGTGGTCGAACTGCAGGCCTATTTCCGCCCGGCGGTGCCGGACCAGGCGGTCCGCGCCGTGCCGGGCGCCGGGCTGAACATTCCGATCTGGCTGCTCGGCTCCAGCATGTTCAGCGCGCAGCTCGCGGCGATGCTGGGCCTGCCCTTCGCCTTCGCCTCGCACTTCGCGCCCGACATGCTGATGCAGGCGATCCGCATCTATCGCGAACGCTTCGAGCCGTCGGAGACGATGGCGAAGCCACACGTGATGGCGGGCCTGCCGGTCTATGCCGCCGACACGGACGAGGAGGCGCAACGCCTCTTCACCTCGATGCAGCAGCAGTTCCTGACCCTGCGGCGCGGCCGCCCCGGCCAGCTGCCGCCGCCGGTCGACAGCATGGACGGGCTGTGGGCGCCGCACGAACAGGCGATGGTCGCCCAGGCGCTCTCCTGCGCCGTCGTGGGATCGCCCGAGACGGTGCGTGCCGGCCTCAAGAGCTTCATCGCCCGCACCGGCGCCGACGAGATCATGGCCACCGCCCAGATCTACGACCACGCCGCCCGCGTCCACTCCTTCGAAATCCTCGCCGACGCCCGCGACCGTCTCGCCGCGGAGGCGCGGGCGGCTTAGCGCCCGGCGGCGGTGGCTCGTTCCAGGGCCTCGCGTATGAAGCGCTGATAAGGGATTCCGCGGCGCTTGGCCTGTTCCTTGACCGCGTCGAGCAGCGGTTGAGGCAGCCGCATGTTGACCCGCGCCGCCTTCGGCTCAAACTCGAAGCGCATCGGCTTGAAGCCGGACAGATCGTACTCGGAGAGGTCGGCGGTATCGACGAAGCGTTCAGCTTCCTCGTCCGTCATCAGGACCGGCATCTTCTTCAGCTTGGCTTTGCCCATAACGCCTCACTTCCTTCAGATGCATGTAGCGTGCGCTGATTGGCCGGATCAACGCTGCCGACCCGATGTCGCCTCACTCCTCCTCGATGATCGCCAGGATGCGCTTCAGCTTCTCCGCGGCCTTGCGCTTGTAGGCGTCCACGTCGCGGCCGGTCCAGTCGTAGAAGCCCCGGCCGGTCTTCACGCCTAGGTCGCCGCGGGCGTACATGTCCTGGACCAGCCGGATCGGCTCGGCGCCGTGGTGCAGGTGCGGGACGATGCCGAGCTGCGACAGGGCGTGGGTGTCGATGCCGCTCAGGTCCTTCTGCTCGATGACGCCGGTCACGCACATGCGCGGTCCGAAGGCGCGGCGGGCGAAGGTGTCGACGTCCTCGGCCGTGACGATGCCCTGCTCGATCATCCAGTAGGCCTCGTGCAGCATGGCGTGCTGCAGGCGGTTGAACAGGAATCCCGCCACCGGCCGGTTCACCGTGATCACCTGCTTGCCGGTGCGCTCCATCGCGTCGGTCGTGCGCGCGGTGGTCTCGTCGCTCGTTGCCGGGATGCGGATCACCTCGACCAGCGGGAAGGCCTCGGCCGGCTGCAGATAGTGCGCGCCGATGAATTTCTCCGGATGGCGCAGCGGTGCGGCCAGTTCCTCCAGCGACAGGCCTGACGTATTGGTCGCGATGATCGGCGCACCGTCATAGGCGTCCTCGAGCCGGCGGTAGAGCGCGTGCTTGACGTCTACCTTCTCCGGCACGTTCTCCAGCACCAGGTCGGGCGCCTCGGCCGGCAGTTCGGACACGGCCGTCGCTCCCTCGGGCAGGTCGGCGATGCGCGACGGGTCGCGGCTCAGCACGATCGTCTCGAACCCGCCGCGCACGAAGGACAGGGTCACGCCGCGCCCCATCGTGCCGTAGCCCGCCACCAGTACCCGCTTCACCGAACCGCTCATGCCCGTCCTTCTCCCATTCGTGTTCATGCCCCGACCTTTTCGCGCCGGTTCGTTCAGCCCGTGACGACCTTGCGCAGGAAGGCGTCGGCCAGCGCGATGCAGCGCTCGTCGATGCCGTGGCCGAGGCCGCGCAGCATGTGCGCCTCGACCGGTATGCCGGCCGCTTCCAGCCCGTCCGCCGCCAGCTTCAGGCTCGCCGGCGGCACCACCTCGTCGGCGTCGCCGTGCACGAGGAGCACCGGCGCCCGGTTGCGCCGCTCCTCCGCCAGCAGTTCTGGCGCCAGCAGCCGGCCCGAGCAGCCGATGATGCAGAGCGGCTCCGCCGCGCGCCGCAGTCCGTGGTGTAGGCCCATCATCGTGCCCTGGCTGAAGCCGGCGATGATCAGCCTGTCGCCGCCGAGGCCGAGCGAGGCGAGCTGTGCGTCGACATAGGGCGCGAGAAACGTCTCCGCCCGCCGCACCCCCTCCAGGATCGGCCCGGGCGAGCGGTCCTGCACGCTGAACCACTGCCGGCCATAGGGGGCCATGTCGCACGGGAAGGGCGCGTCGGGCGCCACGAAAGCCGCGTCCGGTAGGGTGCGGGCCAGCAGCGGCGCCAGCGCGATCAGGTCGCTGCCGTCGGCGCCCAGGCCGTGCAGTAGCACGACGAGCTGTTTCGCGGTGCCGCTCGCGGCGCCGTGCGAGGGGCCGGTCAGCGTGGCGGGATGGGCCATGCGCGGGTTGCTCCGCTTTGGATTCGATCGCCGCGAGCATATAGCATCCGGCCATGATCGTGACCCGCTTCGCGCCCAGTCCGACCGGACGGCTGCATCTCGGCCACGCCTATTCGGCGCTGTTCGCCCGCGACGCCGCGCGCGCGGCGGGCGGGCGCTTCCTGCTGCGGATCGAGGACATCGACGCCGGCCGCTGCCGGCCGGAATTCGTCGACGGGATCTTCGAGGACCTGGCCTGGCTGGGCCTCGACTGGGAGACGCCGGTGCGCCGCCAGTCGGCGCACATGGACGACTATGCCGCGGCCCTCGGCCGCCTCGACGCACAGGGCCTGCTCTATCCCTGCTTCTGCACTCGCGCCGAAATCCAGGCCGAGATCGCCGCGGCCGGCGGGGCGCCGCACGGACCCGACGGCCCGCTCTATCCCGGCACATGCCGCCGGCTGGCGCCATCCGAGCGCGCGGCACGGATCGCCGCCGGGGAGGCCTATGCCCTGCGCCTGGACATGGCGGCGGCGGTGGCGGCCGCCGGCCCGCTCGACTGGCACGACCGGGCGGCGGGCCGCGTCGCGGCCGCGCCGCAGCGCTTCGGCGACGTGGTGCTGGCGCGCAAGGACGTGCCCACCAGCTATCACCTGGCCGTCACCGTCGACGACGCGCTGCAGGGCGTGTCGCTGGTGACGCGCGGCCGCGACCTGTTCGAGGCGACGCACGTCCACCGCCTTCTCCAGGGCCTGCTCGGTCTTCCCGTGCCGGAATGGTTGCATCACGGCCTGCTCACCGGGCCGGACGGCCGCCGCTACGCCAAGCGCGACCGCTCGCTGACGCTGCTGACGCTGCGGGAATCGGGCTGCTCATCGGAAGAGGTACGTCGAATGGCCAGAGGACACCCCTCCGAATAGCCGAATTTGACATGGATTTCGCGGTTGTGGCGCCGAAGAGGCCGCAGCACCGTCGTTTGGCGGCATTTTAGCTGCCATTGCGACGTATTCGCAGAGGTGTGTCGCTACAGGTTGTGCATCCGTCCATCGGACCGGGGCCGAGGCGGAAGGCCCCGGACCCGCTGCGACTACCGCATGATCTGGTTCGGAAGCCAGGTGATCAGCTCCGGGAAGATCATCATCAGGATCAGCGCCATCGCCTGCAGCAGGACGAACGGCGTGGTCGACTTGTAGAGAGACATGCAAGGCTACGCCCGGCTACCTCCCATCCCGACCGTCTAAGCGGGAGGCGTCACGTGGCGCAGCTTGTCCGGGTTGCGCACGATGTGGACGGCGACGATGACGCCGTCGTCGATCTCCAGCGCCGTCGTCTGCAGCGTTCCGTCGGCCTGCAGCGTGACGTAGCCGGGCCGCCCGCCGATGCGGGCGAGGTAGGTGCGGGCCGGCCCGGGCGACTTCCGCGCCAGGCCGGCGAGCAGTCGGACGATCCGGTCGCGGCCTCGGATCGGGTTCATCACGGCACGGCGCTTGCCGCCGCCGTCGGCGACGAACAGGGCCTGCTCCGCGAGCAGCCGGGAGAGGGCGGTCGCATCCCCCGCGGCCGCGGCGTCGCGGAACGCCGCCGCGATCCTCTCGCCCTCGTCGGCCGACACCGCGAAGCGCGGGCGCGCCGCTTGCACGTGGCGGCGGGCCCGCAGCGCGAGCTGGCGGCAGGTCGCCGCCGGCCGGCCGATCGCCGCACCGACCTCCTCGAAACTCGCGTCGAAGACGTCGTGCATCAGGAAGGCGGCGCGCTCCAGCGGCGACAGCCGCTCCAGTGCCAGCATCAGCGCCGCCGACAGGTCGAGCGCCGCTTCGGCGCCCGGCTCCATGCCGAAAGTGCCCTCGTCCATCACCGGCTCCGGCAGCCACGGCCCGACATAGATCTCGCGCTGCGCCCGGGCCGATTTCAGCCGGTCCAGGCACAGGCGCGTGACGATGCGCGCCAGGAAGGCGCGCGGATCGTCGACCGTGGTCCGGTCGACGGTGCGCCAGCGCAGCCAGGCGTCCTGGACCACGTCCTGCGCGTCCGCGACGGAGCCGAGCATGCGATAGGCGAGCCCGGCGAGGCGGCGCCGGTGCGGCTCGAAGTCGGCCGCCCCGCCGTCGCTCGCCGCCGGGCCGTCGCTCATGCCGCGGCGGCCGGCCGGTCGACCGGATGCACGTTGCGCGCCCCGATGGACAGGCGGTTCCAGCCGTTGATCGTGACGATCAGCACCGACAGGTTCATCACCTCCTCCTCGGAGAAGTGGCGGCACAGTTCCTCGTAGACGTCGTCCGGGGCGTGCGTCTGCGCGACCAGCGTCAGCGCCTCGGTCCAGGCGAGTGCCGCCCGCTCGCGCGGCGTGAAGGCCGGCGAGTCGTGCCAGCCGCTCAGCACGTAGAGGCGCTGCTCGGTCTCGCCCAGGCGGCGGGCGTCCTTGGAATGCATATCGAGGCAGTAGGCGCAGCCGTTGATCTGCGACGCACGCATCTTCACCAGTTCGACCAGCGACGTCTCCAGACCGCAGCCGCGGACATAGGTCTCCAGGCCGAGCATGGCCTTGTAGGCGCCGGGTGCGGCCTTCTGGATGTCGAAGCGGGGTGTCATCTCGTCCTCCATGTTGCCCGCGATGCGCGGGTTCGCCGCCATGACGAGACGGCGCACCGGGACGTGACATCCCCCGCCGCATTTTTTCGCCGTCAGTCCGGCCGGGTCACCGGAAACACGCCGTCCGGGATGTGGCGATAGGGCAGGGTGGTCAGGTCGGCCGGCCCCCAGTCGGGCGTGTCGACGATGACGATCTCCGCCGCCAGCTTCTCCCAGACCTCGCGGAAATGCGTCTTGGAGCGCAGCAGCACGATCCGGAAATCCTCCGGCTTCAGCCCGAACTGGTCGAACGGGTCGCGGTCGATCGCCGAATACTGGACCGAGACGAGGCTGACCACGATGCGCGCGTCGCCCGCCGCGATCTCGACCAGCGCCGTGTTGCCCAGGTCGTTGACCATGCCGGTGCGCAGCGGCCCGGTGATGCGGTAAGTCTTGTGCCCGGCCCACAGCACCTTCGCCTCGACCTCCACCGGCGGCCCCGCCTTCTCGGAGCTCCGGCCGCCGATCGACAGGCGCAGCGTCGCACCCGCGCCCGCCGCGATGCAGGCGTCGGCCGCCGCCGGGTCCCACATATAGGGCGACATCGCGGGGCCGATGCCGCGCCGGATCAGTTCGTGCAGCACGTAGGTGCTGTCGTTCAGCCGGTCGGCATGCTCCAGGATGACGACGGGCCGGCCGGTTCGGTTCGCCACCTCGACCGCGCGCGTGACGCCGTCCTCGACCCCGTGCACCAGTTCGCGCTTGTAGAGCTGGTGGCGCAGGATGCGGCACTGGCCGGACAGGTCGTCCGCCGCCCGCTGCGCCAGGGCCACGTCGCCGTCGGCCATGACGATCACCGACATGCCGCAGTCGGGCACGTCGGCATAGGCGAAGCCGCAGAACACCGACACGTCGAGCACCTTGTCCTCGCGCCGCTCCCAGGCGCGCGCCTGGCGCATGATGCCGGCCAGCGGCTCTAGCACCGTCGCGCTGAAGATCGACGGGATGATGACGTCGGGCCGCGCGAAGCCGGCGACCGGCCGGATCTCGCCGCGCATCGTGCGGATCAACAGGTCGGCGGTGCGTTCGCCCGTGCGGCCCATGTCGGTGTGCGGGCTGTAGTGGTAGCCGCAGACGACGGTCGGCAGTTCGACGATCTCCCGCCCCAGGTTGCCGTGCAGGTCGAGCGCCAGCCCGATCGGGAAATCGGGGCCAACGGCCTCGCGCACGGCCTGCATGACGGCGATGTCGGCGCGCAGCCGCGTCGGCGTCGCGAGCGCGCCGTGCAGGCAGAGCAGCAGCCCGTCGACGCCGGAGCCCAGCGTCTTCAGGTCGCCGACCAACTCGCCGACATATTTCTCCCAGGCGGCGTCGGTCGCGGCGGCGGCCGCCCCGGCGCTCACCGAGAAGAGCGGCACCGGCTCGACGCCCTCGCGCTCGCAGACCGCCAGGAAGCCGCCGACCACCGTGTTCGTGCCGCGCAGGCCGGAGAGGAGTGCGGCACCACGGCGCGCGCCGTGCTCGAAGTCGGCGATGTCCGTCTCGTCGGGCAGGAAGGTGACGGATTCGAGTTCGAAATGGGCGACGGCGAGGCGCATGGCTCTGTCCTGCTGGTCCGGGGCGGCGCCAGTGTGTCCTGGCCCAGCCGCCGTGTCATGCCCCCGCTGTCATGTCCCGCTCTGGTCCGGCGTGCCGAACCCGCGCCGCGTCGCGACCGTCAACGCGCCCCGCCCGATCAGCATCGCGATCAGCATCACCGACGCCGCCGCCACGGCGTGGTCGGCCGGCCAGATCCCGACCAGCAGGGTGCACAGCGCGCCCACCGCCATCTGCGAGAAGCCGTAGAGGCCGGACGCGGCGCCGATCGCGTCGGGCGCACTGCTCAGCGCGCCGGTGATGGCGAGTGCGCTGGCGATGCCGAAGCCGATCGTCACGATCACCATCGGCACCAGCACCGTCGCGACGCTCAGGAAGCCGCTGACCGCCGCCGCGAACAGCAGCGCCGTGCCCAGGATGGCGATCGTGCTGCCGGCGTTGAGCAGCGGGATCGGCGCCACCCGCTTCATCAGCCGGTTGCCGATGAAGGCGCCCAGCGACACGCCGCCGAACACGACGATGTAGGAGGCGCCCGCCTCGGTCACCGGCCGGTGCAGCATGTCGACGAAGATGAAGGGCGAGGCCGTGATGTAGGCGTAGAAGCTGGTCGTCGTGCAGGCGCCGCCGATGGCGTAGCCCAGGAAGCCGGGATTGCGCAGCAGCGGCAGGTAGGCGCGCAGGAGGCCACCGGTCCGCCGCGCCGTGTGCGTCTCCGGCAGGATCAGGCAGGCCGCCACCGCCGTCACGGCACCCAGTGCCGCCGTCAGCGCCAGGATCGCGCGCCATCCGAAGCCGACGGCGAGGAAACTGCCGACCAGCGGCGCCGGCGCCGGGCCCAGTGCGACGATCAGCGTCAGGATGGCGAGCCGCGCCGCCGCCTCCGTCGGACCCGCCACGTCACGCTGGATCGCCCTGCCCAGGACGAGGCCGCCGCAGCCGCCCAGCGCCTGCACGATGCGCGCGCCGATCAGCACCAGGACGTTCGGCGCCAACCACGCCGCGACGCCGCCGATCGTGTAGAGCAGCAGCCCGCCGAGCAGGATCGGCCGGCGCCCGAAACGGTCCGACAACGGTCCGTAGATCAGCTGCCCGATCGCGAGGCCGATCACATACTGGGTGATCGCCTGCTGGATCGCCGCCTCGCTGACGCCGAGATCCTCGGCGGCGAGGGGCAGGGCGGGGACGAGGATGTGCAGCGACAGGGTGCCGCTGACCGTCGCCATGACGAGCAGCCAGAGCGGCGGCACGCCGCTGCGGCCGAAGGGAGGAGATCTGAACAAGAGGGTACGGTCTCGGCGGTTCTGCGGGGGACCCGTCCGTTAGAACGGCGGTCGGCCGATGCATAGCACAGGCGTCGGCGGAAGACCGCCGCCCGCCGGATCCCCCGCCCCGCGTCAGGTCTTCTTGGTCCCGGGTTTGGCCGCCGGCTTCGCTGCGGCCTTCTTGCCGCCGCCGGCCGCGTTCATCAGGCCGCCGATCATGCTGGCCCCTTCGCCCTCCGGTGCGACCGCCGTCATCGCGGCGCTGGAGAGCGACTTCACCGTCTCGCTGTTCAGGGCATCGACGACGAAGCTGCGCGCGCTCTTCACCCCGTCGAGCGCCTGCTGGCCGGCGGCCGTGGCACCCGACGCGGTCGAGATCGCCTGCTGGATCAGCTGCTTGGACAGCGTCTCCATGCCGCTCTGGTCGCGGAACATGCTGTCCTTGATGGCGCCCAGGACCTTCTCGATGTCGTCGTCCGGCATCTTCTGGTCCTTCAGCTGCGCCACCACCGGGGCGAAGTCGAAGCTGGCGAAGGTGACGTCACGTGCCCGGCTCGCCAGCGACAGCGGCTGCATGTCGGGCGGCAGGATCGGGATCGGCGAATCCTTCCAGTTCCAGAAGCGCGTCAGGTCGATCTTCTCCGCCGCGTTCGCCTGGCCGAGTACCGCCTCGGCGAAGACGCCGCCGCTCGGTAGTGCGACCTTTGATTTCGGCACGCCCGTCGTGCCGCGCTTGACGAAGGTGTTGCGGAAGCCCGCATCGTCGGTCGGCCAGCGGAAGGCGACATAGTTGCCGAACACGCCGATCGGGTGCGGGTCCATGCGCCCGCCGAGCGGCTCGTTCGCCGCTCCGTAGACCTTGTCGAGGACGATCTGCTGATAGATGTGCGGCTCGATCCGCATCCACATGTGCTGGTTCAGCAGCAGCTTCATCTTCTGCAGGATCTTCGAGACGTCGCGTGCCGCGAGGTCGGCGCCCGCGCGCTTGGCCTTCGCCGTCGCGCGCGCGGCGTCGAGCGCCTGGGACGCCGCCGTCGCCTTCTTGATCGACGCCTGCCATGCGACGGAGGCCTGGAGGACCTCGCCGGAGAACTGGTTCCTGTTCGCCTGTTGGGCGTTGGCATAGCGGACCAGCGCCTCACGCGATTCCTTCGTCGCCTCTTCGGCCGCCTTCTCCAGCTTCGGGATCTCGGCTTCGGCCGTTGCCGCTTCCTTCAGGAGGTCGCGCTTGGTGTCGAGGAACTGGACGATCGAATGGCACAGTGCCTCCTGGCCCAGGTCGCTCAGGATGGCGAGCAGCAGTTCCTGGTGGCGCTCGATCGAGGTGGAGTCGAAATCGACCGGCTGCATCGGCAGGAAGATGCAGCGCTCGGCCTCGATCACCTTCGTCGTCAGGCTGAAGATCTGCAGCACCTCGAAATACATCACGGTCAGCGCGTGCATGTGGTTGTAGTTCGCCACCACCCGGCTGGTGGCCGTCGAGGTTTCGCTCTGGCTGACCTCGCGCACCTGCGTCGCGCGGCGCGAGCGGACGGCGTTGCTCGTCTCCTCGGTGCGCTGGTGGATGTCCTTCGCCGACTTGGCCGCGAGGTCGCGCGCCCCGTCGCTGTGCGACACGGTCATGCCGAGCCCGAAGGAGGTCGACGTCGATCCCGACGCCCCGAAGAACAGGCCGGAGGCGTGGGCCGCCGCCTGCGCATGCGTGTTGGACGACATCGACAGCGATGAGCCGTTCTGCGCCTCGTGCGCGACCGCCTGCTGCACCGCCTGGACGTGCTGGTTCTGGTCGGTGGAGGCGCCGACGGCCTCCTGCTGGGTGGTCGCCGCAGTCTCGCTCGCGGCGGTCCGGCTCTGCCAGTCGACCACGGCGATCTTGGTGACCTCGCCGGGCGCCAGGCAGACCGAATGGTTCAGCCGGCCGAGCGCCAGACCCTCCTCGTACCAGGCCTGCTCGTGCGTCAGCAGCGCGCCGATGGCCGGCGTCTGCGGCGGCGGTGCGGCGGCGAGGTCGAACGGGTCGATCGCCTTGGCGATGGTCGCCGTCTGCCCGTCCGGCGTGTCGATGCCGTAGATGAACAGCCGCCGGTAATAGGCCGGCGGCGACACGGGCTCGTCGCGCATCCGCGGGATCAGATATTCCGGCGTGACCTCCTCGGCCGCGCCCGGATCCCCGACGACCGGCGCCTCCGTCTCGGTTGCCGTCGCCGCTTCGGTGGTCGTCTTGACCGTGCCGTCTCCTGCGGCAGCCTTGACCGGTGTGCGTGCCATGTATTCCCCCCGATCGTGATCCGCAGCACCGTACAGGCCGATACCGCCGATGAATGTACATCCGGCTCCCACGAAGCCGAACATGCTTAACGAGCGTGACCGTAAGACCCCCGATCGGCAATGATCACTTGCTGTCGGCGGTTTTCACTATCGCGTGTACGGCCGATTCTGGCCCGGAGACAGCCGAAATCACGGCCGGGTGCCCGCTCGATTTTCAGGCTGTCACGTTTCCGGCCATGCGCTTGTGAGCCGAAACACACGCTCGCGGGTGCCGCCGCGAACGGCTAGGCTGGCGGCAACGCGGCCCCGAGCAACGGCGCCGCCCCGAGCAGGACGAGGCCCACGGATGTACGAGACCATGCACGGCGTGCCGGAGACGCGCACCTTCGTCACACACCTGGAATGCAGCTATACCGGCGAACGCTACGAGGCGGACCGCCTGCACAACCTGTCCCAGGCCGGCAAGCCGCTGCTCGTGCGCTACGACCTGAACGCGGTGGCGAAATCGCTGTCCAAGGACGTGCTGGCGCGCCGCGCGCCGACCATGTGGAAGTGGCGCGAACTGCTGCCCGTGCGCCACACCGAGAACGTCGTGACCTTGGGCGAGTGGGAGACGCCGCTCCTCGGCTGCCCGCGCATCGAGAAGGCGACCGGCGCCTCGGGCCTGCTGGTCAAGGACGAGGGGCGCCTGCCGACCGGGTCGTTCAAGGCGCGCGGCCTCGTCATGGCCGTCTGCATGGCCAAGGAGCTGGGCGTGAAGCGCATGGCGATGCCGACCAACGGCAATGCCGGCGCCGCCCTCGCCGCCTATGCCGGCCGCGCCGGGATCGAGACCTACGTCTTCTGTCCCGAGGACACGCCGGAGGTGAACGTCCGCGAGATCGCGCTGCAGGGCGCCAAGGTCTGGCGGCTGAACGGCTATATCGACGACTGCGGCAAGATCGTCGGCCAGGGCGTGGCCGAGATGGGCTGGTTCGACACGTCCACCCTGAAGGAGCCCTACCGGATCGAGGGCAAGAAGACGATGGGCCTCGAACTCGCCGAACAGCTCGGCTGGGACCTGCCCGACGTGATCTTCTACCCGACCGGCGGCGGCACCGGCCTGATCGGCATGTGGAAGGCCTTCGACGAGATGGAGGCGATCGGCCTGATCGGCGCCAAGCGGCCGCGCATGGTCGCCGTCCAGGCGACCGGCTGTGCCCCCATGGTCCGCGCCTACGAGGCCGGCGAAGAGCACGCGACCCGCTGGGAGAACGCCCAGACGGTGGCCATGGGCATCCGCGTGCCCCAGGCGGTCGGCGACTTCCTGATCCTGCGCGCCGTGCGCAACAGCGGCGGCTTCGCCATCGCCGTCGACGACGACGCGATCCAGGCGGCCCAGGTCGAGATGGCCAAGGAAGAGGGCCTGCTGCTCTGCCCCGAGGGTGCCGCCACCTACGCCGCCTGGAAGGCGGCGCTGGCCGACGGCCGGGTGCGAAAGGACGAACGCGCCGTCCTCTTCAACTGCGCCACCGGCCTGAAATACCCGATGCCCCCCGTCGACCGCGCCCTCGACCGCACGAAGCCGATCGACTGGGCGGCGATGAAGGGGGCGTGACCTCGGCGCGACGAAGTGTTGGACGGGGCCGGGGGCTCACCGGACAATCCGGCGACGCTCATGAGAAGCTGCCGCTATGGGATCCTTAGGCCCGGAGCCGACCCCCTTAAGGCCGTGCCGCGGCACCCTCTCCCACGAAGGGGTTGTTGCGGCGCTCGTCGCCGATGGTGGACATCGGACCATGGCCGGGGATGAAGGCGACGTCGTCGCCGAGCGGCCACATCTGTTCGCGGATCGACTTGGCCAGCGTGTCGAAGTCGCCGCGCGGCAGGTCCGTCCGGCCGACCGAGCCCTGGAACAGCACGTCGCCGCTGATCGCGAGCCGCGATGCCGGGTGGAAGAAGACGACGCTGCCCGGCGAATGGCCGGGGCAGTGCCGGACCTCCAGCGTCAGGTCGCCGACCGTCACCGTGTCGCCCTGGTCGAGCCAGCGCGCCGGCTCGAACACCCGGGCGGGCGGGAAGGCGTAGCGCGCCGCCTGGGCCGGCAGGGACTCGATCAGGAACAGGTCGTCGCGGTGCGGCCCCTCGATCGCCACGCCCAGCAGCTCCGCCAGTTCGCCCGCACCTGCCGCGTGGTCGACATGGGCGTGCGTCAGCAGGATCTTCTCGACCGTGATGCCGACCTGGGCGACGGCGTCGCGGATGCGCGGCAGCTCGCCGCCGGGGTCGACCACGGCGCCGCGCTTCGTCGCCTCGCACCAGAAGATCGTGCAGTTCTGCTGAAAGGGCGTCACCGGCACGATGACGGCCTTCAGCGGCGGGGCGGGCTGGTTGTCGGCATCCTGGGGCAAGGCGGCGGCTCCTGCGCTGCGGGCGTCCTCCCCAGATAGCAGCGGGGCCGCGCGGAGGCAAATCCGCGCGGCCCCGACCGCGAAACCCGCGTGCGGTTCGGCCCTCAGCAGGCGCCGTGGCCGGTGGCGACGACGCGCACCGTCTTCGCCAGGATCTTCAGGTCGAGCGCCAGGGTGGCGCTGCGGGCATAGCCGACGTCGATGCGCACCCGTTCGGCGAAGGTGGTGCCGTTGCGGCCGGACACCTGCCACAGGCCGGTGATGCCCGGGGTGACCGACAGGATCTCGTGCGCCGCCGCACCCATCTCCGGCAGCTCGCGCGGCAGGTAGCAGCGCGGCCCGACCAGGCTCATCTCGCCGCGCAGCACGTTCAGCAGCTGCGGCAGCTCGTCGAGGCTCAGGCGGCGCAGCACGGTGCCGACGGCCGTGACGCGCGGGTCGCGGCGCAGCTTCTTGTAGACGCGGTATTCCTCGGCCGCCTGCGGATCGGCCGCCAGCAGTGCGTCCAGGCGGGCCTCGGCGTCGACGACCATCGTGCGGAACTTGAAGGCGCCGAAGCGCGCGCCGCCGCGGCCGAGCCGCTCCTGCACGAACAGCACCGGGCCCTGCGAGGTCAGGCGGATGGTCAGCCAGATCGCCGCCAGCACCGGTGAAGCGACCAGCAGGATCAGCGACGCAGCGACCATGTCGAACGCGCGCTTCGCGATGTCGCTTCGAACCGCGTCGTTGCCGGCGAAGGTGTTTGCGTAGGTGGTCTGGGCAGTTCGCATGGGGCGCTTCCGTCGATGCCGGCGGCACCGAACGTCCGGTACCGACGGCATCCTTAGCGCAACGGATGTGCCACCCCCGGGCCGCGGAGCACGGGCCCCGCGATCCGCCTAACCCTCTGAAAGGTCCACGCTTTTCCCGGTGCCTAAAAAGCCCGCAAAATGCGCGGCGCAGGGTCGTTCGCGTTTCGCGAAAACTTTAGCGAAATGCAAAGCCCGGCGAGGGGCGGCGGGTCAGCTCTCGCGGCGGCGGAGCAGGAACTCGCGGCCGACCTTGACCGACGCCGTGCCGCCATAGTCGACGATGTCGGCGGTCGCATAGGTCTCGGTCCAGCGCTGCGGCAGGAACGAGCCGGTGCCGATCATGTCGACGGGCGCCTTGGCGAGTGCCGTCACGTGGCACTTCTCCGGCGTGAATCCCGAACTCGCGACGATCCGCACGTTCGGGAAGCCGGCCCGGTCGAGATTCTCGCGCAGGTACCAGATGGCGGCCGCGGTGACGCCGGTGCCGACGAGGTGGCGCAGCTCGCCCTCGGTGCGATAGCCGCGGATGGCGCCCGGCACGTGCCGGTCGAGCACGGCATAGGACTCCTGCAGGTCGAGCCCCTCGCAGTAGCGGCCGCCGTGCGTGTCGAGGCGGAAGGCGAGGCGCCCGGTCCGCGCCAGCTCCGGGAAGCGATGCGACACGGCCAGCGCGTCCGTGATCTCCTGCCCGTAATAGTCGACGAGCACGGTCAGGTTCTCGTCCGGGAAGGTCTCGTGGAACATCTCGGCGGCGCGCAGGGTCGAGCCCGCATAGCCGATCAGCGCGTGCGGCATGGTGCCGAGCCCGCGCTCCTGGCCGAAATAATGCGCCGTCGCGTCGGTCGCGTTGCCGACGAAGCCGACCGCGCCCACCTCGCGGCGTGCGGCCTGCGACCCGACGCTGGCGGCGTAGGCCATCAGTTCGGCCATGTCGGCGCCCGCGGCGTGCCGCGCGTCCATGGCGAGGAAGCCCACCTTCGGCAGGTCGCGGCACATGGCGTAGGCGTTGTAGGCCGCGACGCAGGCGGCACCCAGCTTCTGGAGATAGATCGTCTCCAGGTCGATCAGGTGATAGAGCGAGCCGCTGATGTACATCAGCGGATCGCCGGCGCCGACCCAGTCGCCCTCCTCGTGGCGCAGGTCGATGTCGAACGACGTCTCGCGGTGCTTGGCCACGCCGTTCAGCCACTCGACGGCCATCCGGGGCGTGAACACCACCGGCCGCCGCATGAAGACGGCGTAGGTCGCCCGGACGTCGCCGAACTTGCCGACGACCCCCTTCGTCTTGCGGAAATAGGTATCGGTCCAGCGACTGATGTCGTCCGGGTCGGGACGCAGTTCGGTCATCGGCTTCCCGGCTCCCAGGCTTTCCGGCGTCGTGTCGAGGGTCGGTTCAGCCCGCGACCGCGCGCCGCTTCAGGTCGGACCGCTCCTGCTTCAGCTGCTCGGCGAGCAGGAAGGCCAGCTCGAGCGACTGGCTGGCGTTGAGGCGCGGGTCGCAGTGCGTGTGATAGCGGTCGGCGAGGCGCGCCTCGGTGATCGCCTGGGCGCCGCCGATGCACTCGGTCACATCCTGCCCAGTCATCTCGAAATGGACGCCGCCCGGATGCGTGCCCTCGGCCCGGTGCACGGCGAAGAAACCGCGCACCTCGGCCAGGATCGCGTCGACCGGACGCGTCTTGAAGCCGTTCGACGCCTTCACCGTGTTGCCGTGCATCGGGTCGCACGACCACACGACCTTGCGGCCGGCGCGCTGGACCGCGCGGATCAGGCGGGGCAGCGCGGCCTCCACCTTGTCGGCGCCCATCCGGCAGATGAGCGTGATGCGGCCGGCGATATCCGTCGGATTCAGGATGTCGAGCAGCTGGATCAGCTCGTCCGGGTCCAGGCTCGGCCCGCACTTGATGCCGATCGGGTTCTTCACCCCGCGCAGGAACTCCACATGCGCGCCGTCCGGCTGGCGCGTCCGGTCGCCGATCCACAGCATATGGGCGGAAACGTCGTACCAGTCGCCGCTGGTGCTGTCGACGCGGGTCAGCGCCTGCTCGAAGGGCAGCAGCAGGGCCTCGTGCGAGGTGTAGAACGGCGTTTCGCGAATCTGCGGCGTCGTCTCCGAGGTCAGGCCGCAGGCCGCCATGAACTCCAGCGTCTCGCTCAGCCGGTCCGCCAGTTCGCGGTAGCGCTCGCCCAGCGGGCTGCGCTCGACGAAGCCCAGGTTCCAGCGGTGCACCTCGTGCAGGTCGGCATATCCGCCCATGGCGAAGGCGCGCAGCAGGTTCAGCGTCGCGGCCGACTGGGTATAGGCCTTCAGCATCCGCTCCGGATCGGGCGTGCGCGCCTCGGCAGTGAAGTCCATGCCGTTGACGTTGTCGCCGCGATAGCTCGGCAGGGTGACGCCGTCCACCGTCTCGTCGTCGGACGAGCGCGGCTTGGCGAACTGTCCCGCCATGCGGCCCACCTTCACCACGGGGCAGGAGGCGCCGTAGGTCAGCACCACCGCCATCTGCAGCAGTACGCGGAACGTGTCGCGGATGTTGTCGGCGCGAAATTCGGCGAAGCTCTCGGCGCAGTCGCCGCCCTGCAGCAGGAACGCCTTGCCCTCGGCCACCTGCGCCAGCGACGCCCGCAGCTGCCGCGCCTCGCCGGCGAAGACCAGCGGCGGGTAGGTGCCGAGCGTCTCCTCGACCTGCTTGAGAGCGTTGCCGTCCGGGTAGGCCGGAACCTGCCGGACAGGCTTCGCGCGCCACGTCTCCGGTGTCCAGGTTGCCGCCATGTTCGCCTCCAGAAATGCCTGTCGGGCAGAGGGTGCCCGCTATACGCCCAAGTGGGGCGGCATTTCTAGCAGATTACCCCGCCGTGACGAAAGCCGGGGCGGAAGCGGGCGGTCGTTGCTCACTCACGCCCGTCGTCGACGCTCTCTCCACTGTCATGCCCACCCACACCACCCACACTGTCATGCCCGGACTTGATCCGGGCACCCAGGGCCGCAGCCTGAGCGCTCGGAGCGCGGGCGTCTCGCCCGCTCTCCCTTTCAGCACCGTCGAAGAAGGGGCGGGCGAGGACGCCCGCGCTCCGGCGTCAGGCCGCCTTCACGCCCGCCAGGAACTGCTTCACCTCCGCGGAGAGGGCCTCCGATTGCTGCGACAGGCCGCCGGCGGCGCCGAGGACCTGGGTGGCGGCCGCACCGGTGTCGGCCGAGGCGCGCTTCACGCCCTCGATGTTCGCCGTCACCTCCTGGGTGCCGCGCGCCGCTTCCTGGACGTTGCGGGCGATCTCCTGGGTGGCCGCGCGCTGCTCCTCGACCGCCGAGGCGATGGTCGCGGCGATCTCGCTGATCTCGCCGATCGTGCCGCCGATGCCGCGGATGGCGGTCACCACGCCCTGCGTCGTCTCCTGGATGCCGGCGATCTGGCCGGCGATCTCCTCGGTCGCCTTGGCGGTCTGGTTGGCGAGGTTCTTCACCTCGCTCGCCACCACCGCGAAGCCCTTGCCGGCGTCGCCCGCACGCGCCGCCTCGATGGTCGCGTTCAGCGCCAGCAGGTTGGTCTGCGCGGCGATCGAGCTGATCAGGTTCAGCACGTCGCCGATCCGCTGCGCCGCCTCGGCCAGCTGTCCGACGGTGGCGTCGGTGCGGTTCGCCTCCTCGACGGCGCGTCCGGCGATCTTCGACGACTGCTCGACCTGGCCGGCGATCTCGCGGATCGAAGCGGACAGCTCCTCGCTGGCACCGGCCACCGTCTGCACGTTGGTCGCGGCCTGCTCGGAGGCGGCGGCGACGGCGACCGACTGCTGGTCGGTCTCCTCGGCGGTCGCCGACATCGACTGGGCGGTCGCCTCCATCTCGGTCGCGGCGGAGGACAGGGCCTGCACCAAGCCGCCGACCTTGGTTTCAAAGGTCGCGGTCAGGGTCTCCAGGCGACGGGCACGCTCGACCTTCGCCTCGGCCTCGACCGCCGCCGCCTCGTCGGCGTGCTTCTTCTCGATCAGCGCGTCCTTGAACACCTGCACCGCGTCGGCGATCTGGCCGATCTCGGTCTTCTGGCCGCGATAGGGGATCTCCACCGACAGGTCGCCGGCGGCGAGCCCGCCCATCGGCACGGTGACGGCGCGCATGCTGCGCGTGATGCTGCGGATGATGAAGAAGCCGGCGACGGCGCCCGCGACGATCGCGAAGCCGAGCAGCGAGAGCACCCAGGTCTTGACCGAGCCGTAGATCTCGTCGGCGGCGCGGCTCATGGCCTGCCCGGCGCGCATGTTGAAATTGACCAGGGCCGCGATATCGGCTTCGGCCTGATCGCCGAAGGCGGTCGCCTTGGCGAAGCTGGGACGCGGCTTCCCCTCGATCATGTTCTGGTCCATGACCTCGAGCGTCTTGGTCAGCTCTTCGACGTAGGCCGCCCAATTCGCCCGGAAGGAGTCGTACAGCTTCCGTTCCTCCGGCGCCGAGACCAGCCGCTCGTAATAGGCCGACAGCTTGTCGACCTCCGGTGCCTTGGCGTTCATGGACTCCTGCGCCTTGGCGGCCGCGGTGGCGTCCATGTTCAGCGCTCGGCTCGTGACGAGCTTCCGGTAGGTCAGAAGCGAGCCCTGTACCGCGTTCAGCCGCTGCATGCTGGGCAGCGTGTTGGTCGCCATCTGGGTGGAAACGGCGTTGACGGCGCTGATCCGGTCGACGGCGAAACCGCCGAGGATGCCGAGCATGCAGAGCATGGCGACCGTGGCGGCGACGAGGCGTGTACGGATCGTGAGACGATCGAGGAAGGACAGCATCGGGCGGGGATCTCTCGGCAGTTGACGCAGGCGTGCGCCGATCCGTCGAGAGATACGCCCGCCCGATTGACGGAGGCTTAACACGATAGCGTCGTCGGGCGACGCGGCACGGCTCTGCTGCCGCACCGACGTCGCCCGTTTCGAGACGTTCGGCTCGGGGGCGCCTCGCGCTAGGCCGCCTTGACGCCGGAGAGGAAGTCGCGGACCTCGGCGGACAGGGCCTCCGACTGCTGCGACAGCTGGCCGGCGGCGCCGAGGACCTGGGTGGCGGCCGCACCGGTGTCGGCCGAGGCGCGCTTCACGCCCTCGATGTTCGCCGTCACCTCCTGGGTGCCGCGCGCCGCTTCCTGGACGTTGCGGGCGATCTCCTGGGTGGCCGCGCGCTGCTCCTCGACCGCCGAGGCGATGGTCGCGGCGATCTCGCTGATCTCGCCGATCGTGCCGCCGATGCCGCGGATGGCGGTCACCACGCCCTGCGTCGTCTCCTGGATGCCGGCGATCTGGCCGGCGATCTCCTCGGTCGCCTTGGCGGTCTGGTTGGCGAGGTTCTTCACCTCGCTCGCCACCACCGCGAAGCCCTTGCCGGCGTCGCCCGCACGCGCCGCCTCGATGGTCGCGTTCAGCGCCAGCAGGTTGGTCTGCGCGGCGATCGAGCTGATCAGGTTCAGCACGTCGCCGATCCGCTGCGCCGCCTCGGCCAGCTGTCCGACGGTGGCGTCGGTGCGGTTCGCCTCCTCGACGGCGCGTCCGGCGATCTTCGACGACTGCTCGACCTGGCCGGCGATCTCGCGGATCGAAGCGGACAGCTCCTCGCTGGCACCGGCCACCGTCTGCACGTTGGTCGCGGCCTGCTCGGAGGCGGCGGCGACGGCGACCGACTGCTGGTCGGTCTCCTCGGCGGTCGCCGACATCGACTGGGCGGTCGCCTCCATCTCGGTCGCGGCGGAGGACAGGGCCTGCACCAAGCCGCCGACCTTGGTTTCAAAGGTCGCGGTCAGGGCCTCCAGGCGGCGCGTCCGTTCGGCCTTCGCCTCGGCCTCGGCGGCCGCCGCGTCGTCGGCGCGCTTCTTCTCGATCAGCGCGTCCTTGAACACCTGCACCGCGTCGGCGATCTGGCCGATCTCGGTCTTCTGGCCGCGATACGGGATCTCCACCGACAGGTCGCCGGCGGCGAGCCCACCCATCGGCACCGTCACGGCCCGCATGCTGCTGCCGATGGCCCGGACGATCAGCAGGCCGGCGGCGGCGCCCAGCACGGTCAGGACGGCCAGCGCGCCGATCATCCAGGTGCTGACGGATGCGAAGATGCGGTCACCCTCGTCCGAGGAGGCCTTGCCGGATGCCACATTGAGGTCGATCAGCTTGCGGAGACCGGCATCGATCTGCTGGGTGATCGGCCGCGTGTTCGTCAGGATAAGCACTTTCGCCTCGTCCACTTGGCCCCCGCGCGAGCGGGCCAGGACCGCTTCGGACTCGTGCAGGTAAGCCTTCCAGTCACGCATCAGCTTGTCGTAGTCGCTGCGCTCTTCGGGCGACGATATGAGCTTCTCGTACGCCGCCCGCCGCTCCTCAACCGCGGCTAAGTTGGCCTGAAGAGCCTTATCCAACGCGGTGCGGCCCTCCGCGTCGGTCTGGATGATGTGGAACAGAAGGTTGCGGCGGTAGGTGCTGACGGCGTGGTCGAGGGCGCCGATGGCGGCGATGCTCGGCATCCAGTTCCCCGCCAGCTCGGTCGACTGATCGTTCAGAACGGACATGCGGTCGATCGAGAATATGCCGAGGCCGACGAGCATGACGAGCAGGCCGGCGGTGAGGGCGATCAGTTTCGTCCTGATCGTAGAAAGGGAGAGGAAGGACATGGCGGGGCAGCTCCGGAGTAAGCCGACGCAGTGGACGGATGTGTCCAGATACCGCTAGACCCCTTGCCCCGCTCTTAAACCCCGCGGCCTTCCGTCGTCGGGCTCCCGGACAATTTGTCCCTTTCCGAAGGGACCGGGGCGCCGGCCGTCCGGGAGGCGGCCTCTCAGTCCGCAGCCTCCTGGACCGGCTCCGGCTCCTTGGTCCGCATCGTCACGAACTCCTCGGCCGAGGAGGGATGGATGCCGATGGTCGCGTCGAACTGCGCCTTGGTGGCGCCGCAGCGGATCGCCACGGCGAAACCCTGGACGATCTCCGCCGCATCCGCGCCGATCATGTGCAGGCCCACGACGCGGTCGGACTTCGGCTCGACCAGCAGCTTCATCAGCGTGAACTCCTGGCGTCCGGTCAGCGTGTGCTTCAGCGGCCGGAAGCGGCTCTTGTAGACGTCGACCCTGCCGAACGTCTTGCGCGCCTGGGCCTCGGTCAGGCCCACCGTCCCGATGGCCGGGGTGCTGAACACGGCGGTCGGCACGTCCGCGTAGACCGGCTTCGTCGGGTTGTCGCGGAACACCGTCTGGACGAAGCACATCGCCTCGTGCAGCGCCACCGGCGTCAGGTTCATGCGGTCGGTGCAGTCGCCGATGGCGTAGATGTTGGACACGCTGCTGCGCGACAGCTCGTCGACGGCCACCGTGCCGTCCTCGTGCAGCTCGACCCCTGCCTCGGCGAGGCCCATGTTCTTCGTCAGCGCCTTGCGGCCGGTGGCGTAGAGCACCGTATCGACGTCGATGTCCTGGCCCATCTGCGTGCGCGCGGTGATGCCCGCGTCGCTCCTGGCGATGCTCTCCAGCTGGGTGCGCGTGTGGATCGTCACGCCCTGGTCGCGCATGGCACGTGCCAGTTCGATTCGGATGTCGTCGTCGAAGCCGTTCAGCAGCTCCTCGCCGCGCACCGCCATCGAGACCTCGACGCCCAGGTTGGCGAAGACGCCGGCGAACTCGACGGCGATGTAGCCGCCGCCGACGATCAGCATGCGCCGCGGCAGGTCTGGCAGCTCCAGCGCCTCGTTCGAGGTCATGCAGCCGTCGCCGCCCGGGATCGGGGGCACGACCGGCCATGAGCCGGTGGCGATCAGGATCGTCTCCGCCGTGTAGGACTTGCCGTCGACCTGCACGGTGTGGGCGTCGGCGAGTACGCCGCGGCCGTGAAGGAGTTCCACGCCCGAATTCTTCAGCAGCCCGATATAGATGCCGTTCAGCCGGTCGATCTCGCGGTCCTTGTTGGCGATCAGCTGCGGCCAGCTGAACGTCGGCAGATGCGAGTCCCAGCCATAGGCGCGCGCGTCCTCGAAGTCGTCGCGGTAGTGCGCGGCATAGACCAGCAGCTTCTTCGGGATGCAGCCGCGGATGACGCAGGTGCCGCCGACGCGGCTCTCCTCGCAGATCGCCACGCGCGCGCCGGCCGCTGCGGCGAACCGGGCGGCCCGGACACCGCCCGAGCCGGCGCCGATGACGAAGAGGTCGTAGTCGTACCGGGCCATGTCCGCTCCGCTGTCAGGGCTGGTTCTGCGCCTTGGGGCGCTTGTACGTCTTCACCTGGTCGGCCCGGCCGATCACGATCATATCGGCCATGCCGAGAAAGAGGCCGGTGTCGACGACGCCCGGCGTCGCCGCGAGGGTCGCCGCGAGCGCCTCGGGCTCCTCGATCCGCTTGAAGGCGCAGTCGAGGATGAAGTGGCCGTCGACGGTGACGTAGGGGGCGTTGTCGCCGCCGCGCAGCACGACCTTGGCGCCCAGCTTCTCGATGGCGCGCTTCACCGGCGCCAGCGCGAACGGCACCACCTCGACCGGCAGCGGGAAGGCGCCCAGCTGCTGCACCACCTTCGACGCGTCGGCGATGATGATCAGCATGCCCGAGGCCGACGCGACGATCTTCTCGCGCAGCAGCGCACCGCCGCCGCCCTTGATCAGCCGCATCTGCGGGTCGATCTCGTCGGCGCCGTCGATGGTGACGTCGACCCGCGGCACGTCGCCCAGACCGACCATCGGGATGCCGCACTCGCGGGCGAGCTTGCGCGTCACCTCGGAGGTCGGCACGCCCCTGATCCTCAGGCCGTCCTTGACCCTGTCGCCCAGCAGCCTGATCGCCTCGGAGGCGGTCGAGCCCGTGCCGAGCCCGACCACCATCCCGTCCCGCACCAGTTCGACGGCCCGCGCCGCCGCGAGCCGCTTCTCGGCTTCCGCGCTTCCGCGCGCCGTCTCTCCCGGCATCAGGCTTCGATGCCCATGCAGACGTACTTCATCTCGAGGAAGTCCTCGATGCCGTACTTCGAGCCCTCACGGCCGAGGCCCGATTCCTTCATGCCGCCGAACGGCGCCACCTCGGTCGAGATGATGCCGGTGTTCAGGCCGACGATGCCGTATTCCAGGCCCTCGGACACCCGCCACGCACGGCTCAGGTCGCGCGTATAGAAATAGGACGCCAGGCCGAACTCGGTGTCGTTGGCCATCCGGATCGCCTCTTCCTCCTCCTTGAAGCGGAAGAGCGGCGCCAGCGGGCCGAACGTCTCCTCGCGGGCGACCTTCATCTGCGTCGTCACGTCGGCGAGAATGGTCGGCTCGAAATAGCTGCCGCCCAGGGTGTGGCGCTTGCCGCCGACGACGACGCGGGCCCCCTTCGACAGGGCGTCCTCGATATGCTCCTCGACCTTCTCGACCGCCGCCATGTCGATCAGCGGGCCCTGCTTCACGCCCTCCTGCAGGCCGCTGCCGACGCCGAGGCCGGAGACCGCCTGGCTCAGCTTCGCCGCGAACTCCTCGTAGACGCCGTCCTGCACCAGCAGGCGGTTCGCGCAGACGCAGGTCTGGCCCATGTTGCGGTACTTCGAGGCCAGGGCGCCTTCGACCGCCGCGTCCAGGTCGGCGTCGTCGAAGACGATGAACGGCGCGTTGCCGCCCAGCTCCAGCGAGACCTTCTTGATGGTCTGCGCGCACTGCTCCATCAGCTTCTTGCCGATCTCGGTGGAGCCGGTGAAGGTCAGCTTGCGGACGATCGGGTTGCCGGTCATCTCGCCGCCGATGGCGCCGGCCGAGCCGGTCACGACGTTGAAGATGCCCTTCGGCACGCCCGCCCGCTCGGCCAGCTCCGCCAGCGCCAGCGCCGAATAGGGGGTCGCCGTCGCCGGCTTCAGCACGATCGGGCAGCCCGCCGCCAGCGCCGGGCCGGCCTTGCGGGTGATCATCGCGTTGGGGAAGTTCCACGGCGTGATGGCGCAGACGACGCCGATCGGCTCGCGCAGCACGACGATGCGCTTGTCGCCCTGATGGCCGGGGATCGTGTCGCCGTAGATGCGCTTGCCCTCTTCGGCGAACCATTCGATGAACGACGCGCCATAGGCGATCTCGCCGCGCGACTCGGCCAGCGGCTTGCCCTGCTCGATCGTCATCAGCTTGGCCAGGTCTTCCTGGTTCTCCATCATCAGGTCGAACCAGCGGCGCAGGATGACGGCGCGCTCCTTGGCCGTCTTCTTGCGCCAGGCCGGCCAAGCCTTGTTCGCCGCCTCGATGGCGCGGCGCGTCTCGGCGGCACCCATCTTCGGGATGGTGCCGATCTTGCCGCCGTCCGCGGGATCGGTGACGTCGATCGTCTCGCCGCTGTCGGCGCCGACCCACTGGCCGTCGATATAGCATTGCTGCCGGAACAGCTTGCTGTCCTTGATCTGGCTCGACACGTCCATGTCTCGTCTCCGTCCTCGGTTCAGGTCGGTGTGGTTCTCGCCGTCGGATCGCCGGGCGTCGGGCCCCCTTATACCGCGCGACCCGCCCCCGCTGCCAAGGGGGAGCCCCCGGCCGGCGGCTGCGGCGCTTCGCGCAGGCAACGCCGGACCAGCACGGCGGTGACGGCGGCGAGTGCGAGGAAGAGGCCCCCCGTGCAGGCGATAATCCAGAGATAGGATGCTCCGGCGAGAGACAAGCCCAGGTCGATCGCCGCGTTCGCCGCCAGCACCGCCAGCAGCGCCCGGTGCAGCGCCGCCTGCCGCCGCCGGTAATAGAGCAGCGCCGCCGCCGCCGAGACCGCGTTGTAGGCGGCGATCCCCGGCACGCCCAGCGCCACCGCCGCGAACAGCCCCGCATAGCGCGCGAACAGCGTCGCCTCCAGGACCCAGGCCAACGCCAGGATGCCCACGACCGCCGCCGCCGCGAACAGGCTGGCTACGCGCAGCGCATGGCCCACGACCGCCGCCACGTCCGCCTCCTGCTTGATCGCATGCCCGACCCGCACCGAGGCGACGTAGCTCCACCCCTGCAGCCCGATGATCGCGATCAGCCCGAACTGCGTCGCCAGCGCATGCACGCCCAGATCCTGCGCCGGGTGGAAGGTCGCGATGAAGAAGCGGTCGACATAGGCCAGCAGCATGTAGGCCATCGATCCCAGGAACAGCGGGAAGCCGTCGCGCACATGGCCGAGATAGTCCCGCCACAGCTTCAGCGGCCCGCGCCCGGCCGCCTCCACGGGGATCCGCTCGCGCCGCAGCGCCAGCACCAGGAACGCGAACTGCCCGCCGAACTGCGCCATGACCACCGCCAGCAGCACGACCCAGAGCGGCGGCGCCGGCATGATCCAGACCACCGCCGGCACCAGGGCGATCGACAGCATGTTGACCAGGATCGGCGGCAGCGCGATCAGCCCCAGCCGGCCGCGCACCCGCAGCGGCGGCTCCAGCAGGACGAAGCCGATGCCCAGCGCGAACAGCAGCCCCGACCAGAACAGCACGTCCCACAGGTTGCCCAGCGCCAGCGCCACCACGGCGACCGCCGCCAGCCACGCGCCGCAGGCCGGGATGAAGCGCGCGAAGCTCTCCTCGCCGGCCGCCGGATCGTTGAAATAGCGGTGCAGCAGCCCGGTGATGCCGCCGAGGCTGCTCGCCTCCAGCAGCGCCGCCGTCTGCAGCACCAGGGCGAGCACGCCGAAGGCCGACACGTCCAGCACGTGCGCAAAGATCAGCGCCTTGGCCGCCCCCAACCCCGCGCCCGCATAGCGCAGCAGGATGAAGCGCGACTCCGTCGCCCACAGCCGGCGCGCGGAATGCGCTATGATGCTCGCCATGGACAGGATGCGGACCGGGATGCGGGAAACGTGACGGGCGTGCGGCGATGATAGCGCAGGCACCGGAGCCCGGCACGCCCGCGGTCGTCGCGGTCATTCCGGCGCGCGGCGGCAGCAAGCGCATTCCGGGCAAGAACGTGCGCCGCTTCGCCGGCCGCCCGGTCATCGAATACGCCGTCGCCGCCGCGCGCGACAGCGGCCTGTTCGGCCGCATCGTCGTCAGCACCGATTCGGACGCGATCGCCGCCGCGGCCGAGGCGGCCGGCGCCGAGGTGCCGTTCCGCCGCGCCGCCGGCCTCGCCGACGACTTCGCCACCACCGCCGCCGTCCTCGCCGACGCGCTGGAACGGCTCGGCGGGGCAGGGGCCGTGTCCCATGCCTGCTGCATCTATCCGGCCGCGCCCTTCCTGCGGCCCGAGGACCTGCGCGCCGGCTGGGACGTGGTGCGGACGCCCGGCACGCTCTCCGCCTTCGCCGTGACGAGCTACCCCGGCCCGATCCAGCGCGCCCTGCGCATCGGCGACGACGGCACCCTGCGCATGGTCTGGCCGGAGCACCGCGACACGCGCAGCAACGACCTTCCCCAGGCATGGCGCGACGCCGCGCAATTCTATTGGGTCGACGCGGCGCTGTTCCTGCGCGAGCGCGTGCTCTATGGCGAGACCTCGCGCCCCGTGCCGATCCCGCGGCACCGCGCCCACGACATCGACACCGAGGAGGACTGGCAGTTGGCGGAACTGGTCTACCGCGCCCTGCATGCGGGCGGTCCGGCGGCATGACGGACAGCCGCCCGCCCACCGACCAGGAAACCTTCTGGGCCGGCACCTTCGGCAGCGACTACGCCGCCCGCAACGACGGCGCGGCACTGCTCGCGGCCAAGACCGCGCTCCTGGCCCGCATCCTCGCCCGCACCCGCGGCGTGGAATCGGTGCTGGAGGTCGGCGCCAACATCGGCCTCAACCTGCGCGCCCTGCGCACGCTCCTGCCCGCCGCCCGCCTGACCGGCGTCGAGATCAACGCCGCGGCCCACGCCCGCCTCGCCACGGTTCCCGGCGTCGAGGCCGTCCACGGCTCGCTCCTCGACTACGCGCGTTCCCCCGACGGCGCCGCCTTCGACCTCACCCTCTCCGCCGGCGTCCTGATCCACCTGGCGCCCGAAATCCTGCCGCGCGCCTACGACGTGCTGCACCGCGAGAGCCGGCGCTATGTCTGCCTGATCGAATATTTCAGTCCGTCGCCCGTCGAGATCCCCTACCGCGGCCACGCCGCCCGCCTCTTCAAGCGCGACTTCGCCGCGGAGATGGTCGACCGCTTCCCCGACCTCACGGTCGCCGACTACGGCTTCGTCTGGCGCCGCGACCCGGTGTTTCCGGGCGACGACCTCAACTGGTTTTTGCTGGAGAAGCGGGGAGGGTAGAGCCGTGCGACGTGGAAGTTGGTGGACCCGTTACCCGCGGTCCGCGTCGTC
This sequence comes from Constrictibacter sp. MBR-5, assembly GCF_040549485.1. Taxonomy (NCBI): domain Bacteria; kingdom Pseudomonadati; phylum Pseudomonadota; class Alphaproteobacteria; order Rhodospirillales; family Allostellaceae; genus Constrictibacter; species Constrictibacter sp. MBR-5. The sequence continues at coordinate 7,019 of NZ_JBEPTK010000012.1, read as the reverse complement.
CTTCTCCGCGAAGTGCGCATCCACGTCGCGATGGCCTTCCAGCACGCTCACGACCTCGAGCCTGTCGTCCCGATACCGAAAGAAGATGACGTAGCCGCGAAATGCGAAGCTGCGGATGTCGGCGCGCAGTTCCGGCCGCGCCCGCCCGAGCATGCCGGGAAGCGATGCGAGCCGCGTGCATTGCCGAACGATACGGTCGACGAAATGCCGCGCGGTCTCCGGACTGCCGCTTTCCCGCGCGATATAGTCGAGGATCGACGTCAGGTCGTCGACCGCCGCGTCGAGCAGGACGAGCCGGCGCACGGACGATACGTCCGGCTCAATCGGCGGTCTTCGCCGCTACCCCGACATTCCGCATCCTGTCGTCGAGCAGCCGGGTGACATCGCTTTCGCTGTTCTCGCCGCCGCGCGCGATCGCCTGGTCGAGCGTCTCGCGCAGTGCGGCCAGCTTGGCCTCGCGTTCCTCGACCAGCCGCAGGCCTTCGCGCACGACCTCGCTCGCCGAGCCGTAGCGGCCCGACTTCACCGCTGCCTCCACGAAGCCCTCCCAGCGCGGTCCGACCGAAACGTTCATCGCTCCATCCTCCTCGGCGGAATTATAGCGCGATAACGAAATATGGCCAGTTTCTGTTATCGCTGCTCGGCTTGCCTAGCCATCCGCCACGCGCCGCGCCGCCACCGCCACGGCCAGACCGAACACCGCGAAGCCCGCGAAAGCGGCGGTATAGCCGGCCGCGTCGATCATCCAGCCGGACAGCGGCGAGCCCACCGCCTGGCCGACCGTCGTCGCCAGCAGCGGCATCACGGGTCCCAGGGCCGGCCGCTCGGCCATGATCCGCACGCCCTGGACCAGGTAGAATCCGGTCAGGGTCATGTAGGCGGCTCCGAAGGCTGCGGCGGAGACCAATGCCACGCCCAGCACGCCGGGCGCCGCCGCCGCCAGCCCCAGCGAGCAGGCCATGAGCGCCAGCGCCAGCGCGTGGGTCCGGCCGGCGCCCATCCGATCGATCAGGTCGCCGGCGGCGCTGCCCGTCAGGCCCGCCAGCCCGACCGCCAGCCACATCCAGCTGCTGTGCCGGGTCGACAGCCCGCCCTCGCGCACCACCAGGTCGGGGGCGAAGACCCAGTAGATGCCGCTGACCAGCCCCATGCCGGCGGCCAGCGCGCTCAGCCGCGCGACCGCCCGCCACTGCGCGCGGCTCACCGCCGGCAGCGCCGCGCTCGCGCCCTCGCCCTCGCCCTCGCCCTGCGTCGGCCCCGTCGCCGGGCGTCCGGGAAGATAGAAGAGCGCCGCCAGGGCCACTGCCACGGCGACCACCGCGAACGCCGTGTAGGCGGAGCGCCAGGCGTCCAGCCACCAGACCATCGCGGGCATGGCGAGCGCCACGCCGATGCTCGTCGCCGCGTTGTGGGTGGCGTTCACGCGCCCGCGCAGGGCGGGCCGCACGGCCCGGTGCACCGCCTGGGCCATGACCGGCGAGGACAGGCCGGTGCTGATGCCGCAGACGGCGACGCCCACGCCCAGGGCCAGCACGCCGGGCGCGCTGGCGATCGTCGCCAGCCCCGCCGCCGCCAGCCCCACCGCCAGCCCCCCGGCCCACCGCGTATCCAGGATGCGGCACACCGCCGGCCCGATCAGGATGGCGCCGATGAAACTGATGAAGGGCAGCGCCCCGACGATCCCGGCACCGGTGGCGTCGAGCCCCAGATCGCTGCGGATCGCCGGCAGGAACAGCCCGAACACGAACCGCGCGAGGCCATAGGTGACGGCGATGACGGCGCTGCCGAGCAGCGCGATGCCGAGGGTGGAGGGTGGATGCAAAACGAGATTGGTCCTGCCTGCTGCGTTTCCGGATCGGTTGGTGATGTCCGTGTATCGGTGTGCTCAGACAAGGTTCCGATAGAGACCTCATCATCTCCCGATACTATACTGGCGTCATTGCGAGCCGAAGGCGAAGCAACCCAGGGCCCGCGCACCGATGCTTCGGCGCGGGCCCTGGGTTGCTTTGGCGCTGCGCGCCTCGCAATGACGGCGGGTGATGAACATGTGACCGGGGCGGCGCTGGGAGCAGGCCCATGAAAAAATCCGACTTCCCCGTCGACCGCGTCCGCCGCTTTCTCGAGCCCGGCCCGATCGTGCTGGTGTCGTCGCGCCGGGGCGAGCGCACCAACATCATGACCCTCGGCTGGCACACCGTCCTGGAATTCTCGCCGTCGCTGATCGGCCTCATGATCTCGGCGGGCAACCACTCCTTCGAGATGATCCGCGGCAGCCGCGAGTGCGTCGTCAACCTGCCGACCACGGCGCTGACCGACACGGTCGTGCGCATCGGCAACACGAGCGGCGCGCAGATCGACAAGTTCGCCGAGTTCGGACTGACGGCGCTTCCGGCCGCCGAAGTCGGCGCGCCGCTGATCGGCGAGTGCCATGCGAACTTCGAGTGCCGCCTGCACGAGGACGCGCTGGTCGACCGCTACAACTTCTTCATCTTCGAGGTGGTGAAAGCGCACGTCGCGCCGCGCCCTAAACACCCCGAGACGCTGCACTACACGGGCGACGGCGTCTTCATGGTCTCCGGCCGCGTCGTCAGCCGCCGGTCGCTGTTCCGGCCGGGGATGCTGTAGGGGCGGTGCATCGCCGTGCCCCAGAATTTCCCTTTTTCCGTCATTGCGAGGCGCGCAGCGCCGAAGCAACCCAGGGCCGGCGCTCAGGCTGTTGCCCTGGGTTGCTTCGCTTCGCTCGCAATGACGGAGAGAGTGTGTCGGCAATCCGATTGCGGAAGCTTCACAGAATGTCAGGATAGAGATCCCGCCATGTCGGGTTTTCGGCCTCGATGAGCTTCAGTTTCGCTGAACGCGAACCGCCCTTGATGCGCTTCTCGCGCGCGACAGCGTCCGCCATCGTCGCGTAGAACACGAACCACACCAGCACCCGGCAGCCATATTGCGCGGTGAATCCCGGCACCAGCCCCTCGCGATGTTCCCATGCCCGCCGTCTGAGATCAGACGTGACGCCGGTATAGATCGTCCCGTTCCGCCGGCTGGCCAGACAGCCGGCTGCTTCATCGCCGTCGCCCCCACACTAAATTGCCGTCATTGCGAGCCGAAGGCGAAGCAACCCACGGCCGGCGCTCAGGCTGCGGCCCTGGGTTGCTTCGGCGCTGCGCGCCTCGCAATGACGGAGAAGATAGCCGAGTGGCTTGGCACGATAGCGTCCTACCCCACCACCCGTCCATACCGCCCCACCGTCCCCCCGATATCGTCCTTCACCCATTCCCCGTCCTCGACCCGCCAAACCCGCCTGTCGCGGAACCCGTCGCACGTCCGGTCGAACTCGGCCTCGTCCATGCCGACATAGGGCAGCCAGCGTTCCAGGTCGCGGCGCGGTTTCACGTGGTCGTAGCGGCGGACCATGGCGATGCCCTCGTCGCGGGTCATGCGGCCGGCGCGGATGTCCTTGCAGGCATGGTCGGTGGCGCGGCCATAGCCGAACTTCACGAACTTCAGATAGTCGTGGATGCCGTTCTCGTGCATGTCGTCCAGGTTCGAGATGCGGCGATAGGTGCGCTCGAAGTCCTGTTCGGCGGCGCGCCAGCCGTAGAGGTCGGTGGCGATGCGAGCGTTCCGCTCGCCGTCCCAGTCGACGAAATTGCCGAGATAGATGCCGCGCACCCCGACCTCGTCGATCGCGTCGTCGCTCGGATACTGCGCCCAGAGCAGGTCCTTCGGCCGCAGACCCTCCTTCGCCTCCGGGCGTCCGAGCTTCTCCAGGCCTTCGTCGGTGAAGTCGTGCCAGTCGTAGCCGCGCAGCGCGTGCTCCAGGCGGTGCTTGGCGGTGAACTCGACCAGGTCGTTCATCGAATACATGCCGCCCAGGTCCATGAAGCCGTGCTCGCCCCACAGGATCAGCGGCACCCGGTAGCGCACCGCCACCTGGATCGGCACCGTGAAGATGCCGCAGTGCGCGTGCCAGTTCATGTCGCCCTGGATGCGGAAGCCGAGCCGGTTCATCTTCACCAGCGTCTCGACCGACGGCCGCACGACGATGTGGTCGCAGTCGAACACCTCACGCATCCGGTGCAGATTGTACTCGCCCTCGGGCAGGTAGTTGTTGCCGTGATAGGTCACGAGCAGCGGCTTCAGGCCCAGCTCCTTCACCGCGAAATGCGTCTGGTAGTAGCTGTCCTTGCCGCCGCTCACCGGGATGACGACGTCGTAGTTCGCGTCGCTGCGATACGCCGCCACCAGCTCGTCCAGCCACGCCCGCCGCTCGGCCCAGTCGACGTCCCGGCGCTGTCCGTAGACCCGGCAGGCCGAACAGACATGGCCCGCGTCGAAGGTCAGCGGCGTCGCCGAGATCGACGGCATGACGCAGACCGAACAGTAAGTGACGGGCAAGGCGGGCTCCTGTCGCGTGGCCGTGGCGCCCTTCCTAGCGCCGCCGGCGCCGCAGCGGCAAGCATCGCGAATCCCGCGCCGCGTGCGTTCATCGTGGCGGGCGAGAGGTGCGGCGGTCCGAAGGCCTCGCCGCGCCTGCCGCAGCCATGGGAGCTGCCGTGGCCGTCCGCCCGGGGCACCCGAAGCGGCGCTTTACCGCCGCGCCTCGATGATCAGGTTGAACGGCGTCTGGGCGGCCCGGCGCACCGTGCCGAGGCCGGCGGACTTCAGCACCGCTTCGAGCCTGCCCGGACCGGCCTGCGCACCGAGGACGTGGGTGCCGTTCTCGGAGATGGCGTGGGCGCAGCACATCGTCGTCGATGCGGCATAGTAGAGTCGGCCGACCGGGTTGATGTTGTCCTCCACGCGATCGCCGGCGAACGGCTCGATCAGCATGACCGTGCCGTCCTCGGCCATCGCCGTCCTGGCGTGCCGTGCCGCGTCGACCGGTCGGCCCATGTCGTGCAGGCAGTCGAAGAAGCAGATGAGGTCGTAGTCGCGGGGCGGGTAATCGTCAGCCTTCGCGACGCTGAAGGTTACGCGGTCCGCGACGCCCGCCTGCTGTGCCACGTCACGGGCGACCTCGATCGAGCCGGCATGGCCGTCGAAACCCCAGAAGCGGCTCTCGGGAAAGGCCTTGGCCATCAGCACGGTCGAATGGCCGTGCCCGCAGCCCACGTCGGCGACCTTGGCTCCCTTGGCCAGCTTCGCCGTCACCCCGGAGAGGGCCGGCAGCCATTCCTGCACGAGGCTGGCGCTGTAGGCGTTGCGGTAGAAGGCCGCCACGCCGCAGAAGAGCCGCTCGTTGTGCTCGCCCCAGCTTACGCCCTTGCCCGTCTTGATCGCGTCGAGCGTCTTCGGCTCGTCCGCCCACATCGAGGCGACCACCTGCCAGGCGTGCGGGAGGAACACCGGGCTGGTGTCGTCGACCAGGGCCATTGCCTGTTCCGGCGTCAGTTCGTAGGTCGCCGAGGCCGGGTGATAGTCGACATAGCCGCCGGCGACCTGGGAGTTCAGCCACTCGCGAACGTAGCGCTCGCCGCAGCCGCTCCGCCGCGCGACCTCCTGCGAGCTCAGCGGGCCGCGGCCGGCCATGGCACGGTAGAGGCCGAGCTTGTCGCCGATGCTCACCATGACGCCGGCATAGCCGGACGAGAGGTCGCCGACGAGGCGCCCGACGAGCGCCTCGAGCTTCTGTTGATTGACGGTCATTCTTCGTTTCATCCTCTGTGCGTCGCGCCGGGTTGCGCGAACCGGGGCAGGATGTCGGTTGGCCGGCCGGCATGGCAGTGCGAGACAGGCCATGAAGGGTTCGTTCGTGCCAGGGAGGGCACCCATGCCGGCAACGGCGCGCCCGCTTCACGTCAGCCTCGTCGCCATCCCCGATGCGGTCGTCTCGACGCTGAGCGGCATCTACGACGTGCTGGGGTGTTTCCGCATGCTCGCCGGGGCGGATCCGTCGATTCCGGAGACGCCGCCCTTCGCCATCGAGATCGTCGCTGCGCAGCCGGGCAGCGTTGCCCTGGTCAGCGGCATTCCCGTGGAGGCGCGCCGCGGCGTCTCGGAGGTCGTGGCGACCGACATCGTCGTCGTCCCTTCGGTTCTTCTCGGTCCCGAGGGATGGGCGACCGGCCGCTATCCGGAGATCGTGGACTGGGCTCGGCGCATGCATGCCGATGGCGCTCTGCTCTGCTCGGCCTGTTCCGGCGTCTTTCTGCTGGCCGAGACCGGCCTCTTCGACGATCGCGAGACGACGGTCCATTGGGGGTATGTGCCGCAGTTCGCAAAGGTCTTTCCGCGCGTGCCGCTGAGCCCGCAGCGCGTGCTGGTGGTCTCGGGCGAGCGCGAGGAACTGATCACCTCCGGCGCCTCGATGACTTGGCACGATCTCGTGCTCTACCTGATCGCTCGGCATGTCGGTGCGACGGCGGCGCAGACAGTGGCTCGCTATTTCGCGCTGCAGTGGCATCATGACGGGCTCGCGCCATACATCGTCTTCCAGGGGCGCACCGATCACGGCGATGCCGCGGTTGCGGATGCGCAGGAATGGCTCGCGACGCATTTCTCGGTCGGCAGCCCCGTCGACGAGATGGTGCGCCGTTCGGGCCTCGCCGAGCGCACGTTCAAGCGGCGTTTCACCGAGGCGACGGGCTTCGCGCCGATCGACTATGTCCAGCGTCTCCGCATCGAGGACGCCAAGCGGCGGCTGGAGCGCACCGAGGCGCCGGCCGACGAGATCGGCTGGAAGGTGGGCTACGAGGACCCCGCCTTCTTCCGCCGGCTGTTCAAGCGCGTGACTGGAATGACCCCCGGCGCCTACCGTCGGCGCTTCCAGATACCCGCCTTCGCCCGTTAGGTCGGCGCATCGGCACCGCCCTCGCGCGGCGCCTCGACGAAAGGAAACTATTCCGATAGACTGGTTGCGCCGCCGCGCGGCTCGCTGTTGGACCCGTGAAGAGTTGCTGTACCGGGGGGGGGGGGGGGGGGGGCCCCCCCCCCCCCCCCCCGGGGGGGGGGGGGGGGGGCGCCCGCCGGGAGTCAAGCACACACCCACCACCGGCGGCGCACGGGGTGTGGAGGGG